>CAZPPD010000007.1:0-20933 GCA_964588185.1 uncultured Alcaligenaceae bacterium
CAAAACGAATCCCATCCGTATTTACAACTACACGAGAAACTGACTTATTTTATTTTGAATCCAAATAAGTTAATTGAAGTTCTTTTGCGATAGGCTGTGTGGTAGTTGGAGTTAATGTTCTTGAAATCTTAGAAACGTTAGAAATTTGCTTTCCATTTTTCTTTATTCCAGATTTGCTTAGTTTATTTGAGTCCTGGATTTGGAGTTTCAAAAATTCTTTACTTCTTTTGTTTTGAAGGGCACTTATCTCTATTATTTTTTCGATGTTTTTTTTGAAAAAAAGCCATCCAAACATATCTTCAGCTTCGTGTCTAAACTGCTCTATCCCTCGAAAAACTCCTAACCTTAGTGGCAATTCAGGATTGTTTGGCCCACAAAAAAGGAAGATTGCTTCCAGAAATGCCGTTTTTCCAGAATTATTTTTTCCACCAATTAAATTAACCTGCTCCAGAGGCTCGACAGTAAGATTTTGGAATCCACGAAAGTTTTTAACAGAAAAGGAACTTAGCATTGAATTTTTCCTAATTTCACTTTCTAATTGCGTGAAATTAAAGGAGTATAAAAAGTGGTCATTTTTACTTATAAATAACGAGTATATTAATACAGATACGTGAAAATATTTTACTTATCATCCAGTCTTTTTGCAAACTCCATCGAAAGCTTCTTCAGGTTAGGCAAGGTTTTCGGACTTTCCGAAAGGAATTTGACTTGCTCGACGATTTTCGGGTACTGGCGAACTTTTTCCACCCCGATCCGCTCTAATGCTTGAATGACCATCTTTCGCCCATCATCCTTGCCGCGTTTGGCCACACTGGAATCCCCTACCCCCTTTTCTCCACCACCGCCGGAAACGCTGGACTGAGTTCCAGCATAGATGATGATGGTGTCATCTTTCAGGAACTCCAGCAGTGTCGCCATCACCTTGTCTTTCACCTTATCCTGTTTAAACATCCCCAGGATAAACGCACAATCATACCGCAGCATTTTGTTTTCCAGCTTGGCCGGCTCGGTCGCCAAGGTCTTATCCAACGCCTCAAAGAATTTGGGATAGTCGGCGAGCTTTTCCTGATGGACGCGAAATGCCCACAGGGTTTGGGCTCGGACATCGGGAGGGTTCTTGGGATTGGTAAATACTTCGATTAAAGTCGGAATGGCATCAACGGCGGCCTGACACACCCCAAGGTGACGCAGCGCAACAGCAGCTTCTTGGCGTACAACGGGATTTTCTTTCTGATCGGCCAAGAGTCGAACTAAGTCCGGGACAGCCGGTTGGGCTTTTTCCCCAATGCCGCCAAGAGCAACGGCAGCATTGTTCCGCAAAGACTTATCCTTAGATTTTAAGGCTTTCTGGAGAAAGGGAACCGCAGACTCTGCAGAAGGGCCGATGTTGGCGAGGGCCGCTGCGGCTTGGCGTTTCATTTTGATTTCCGCGGTCAGCAAGGCATTGGTTAAAACCGGAACTGCTGGAGCGGCACCTTCTCCGCCAATATTTCCCATGGCAAGAGCTGCATTCCGCCGAATTGTAATATCTTCGTCCTCAAGGAATTTTTTGAGCGGCTCGATGGCAGCTTTATCGGTACTGTCAACCAATCTCACTAACGCCAGTAAACCTGCTCGTTTAACTTCCGGATTCTCATGTTCTAAACAGGTCAACAATTCAGGAACGGCAGGATGAGCATCTATTCCAAGCCCCCCAACTGCAATGGCAGCCTCACGGCGGACGATTGGGTCTTCATCTTTTAATGCTTTCCGCAGGCTGTTTACTGCGCTGGGGCCAACTCTTCCCAGAGCCCAGGCGGCTGTTTGCCGGACAGCAGGATGTTTGTCTGCCAGCGCTTTATCCATGTATTTCATGGAATTCACCGCGGTTTTGCCCAACGCTCCCAAGCAATAAATGGCACTGCGGCGAACCAATGGTTCTTTTTCAATTTCCAATACGTCTTGCAAGGCTTCCTCGAGAAGGTCGGCGTCCTGAACTTTGCCGTTATTGGCCTCCAGGATTTCCCCAATGGCAAATGCAGCTGCATTGCGAACCGAAGGGTCGGTATCTTTTTCTACATATTTCAGAAGGGTGAAAACTTCCGGAGCGGCTTCTTTTCCAACCATTCCCAAGGCAAATGCGGAATTGACTCGGATTTTAGCATTACCCGAAGAAAGTCCTTTCACCCAATGGGATTTTTTCTTCCCCAAAAAGGTCTGGCCTTCCGAATGGGAAATCCAAGAAAAACAAAGTACAAGTGCGAGGAAAATGGGATTAATCTTGGAATTGGGAAACATGGAAGATCCTTTGTGAAATGGATGTTTTCTTTTTAGTCGCAGAAAAAAGCTTTTCTGTTCCAATTAGGAGAGAAATGACCTTTGGAGACGTTTAAAAAAGCAAATTATTTTAAGCAATCAGATTTTTCCCTCAAAAATATTCTTGCACTGCGTTCTTTCTTCTGTCATGATCAAGAATTAAGATAATTAATGATCCCACCAACCATCAACTTCCACTATTCCAACAAGGTTTTTATCATCGGGGTGGAAGTTCTGTATTGGGCCTAACATTCAATATCCTACCAGAATTTTTCTCCGCTGAGGTTTTCGAATGACGCCAATAAGTCGTCTAGCATTTACAATTATAACACTCATAGGTGCCGCTTTTTGGGTTCAGGCCGATGAACCTAAAAAAGAATCCTCTGGGCCAATCAGCTATTTCAAAAAGGTTCGGCCCATTTTTCAGCAGCATTGCCAAGGATGCCACCAACCGGCAAAAGCTTCGGGTGGCTTCATCATGCTGAGCCACAGCGATCTCCTTAAGAAAGGGGATAGCGGCAAAGCGGGAATTGTTCCCGGCGATCCTAAGAAAAGCTATTTGTTGGAGCAAATCCGCCCGCAAGGGAATAAAAACCCTGCCATGCCTCCCAAAGGAGATCCTTTAACTGGGGCAGATGTAAAACTGATCGCCCAGTGGATACAGGAAGGGGCGAAAGACGATACTCCAACGGTGGCCAGAGTTATTGTCGATCAAGAACACCCGCCCCAATATAATCTGCCGCCGGTTATTTCTTCTCTTGATTATTCCCCGGACAGCGAGCTATTGGCTGTGTCCGGTTATCACGAGGTTTTGCTACACAAGGCGGACGGCTCCGGGCTGGCGGCCCGCCTGGTTGGATTGTCGGAACGCATCCAATCCGTAGCATTTTCTCCCGACGGAAAACGCTTAGCAGTAACGGGTGGTTCTCCCGGAAGGTTCGGCGAAGTTCAGATTTGGGACGTTCGCAGGAAACGATTGCGATTATCTGTTCCCGTTACTTACGACACCGTTTATGGGGCCAGTTGGTCTCCGGATGGAACTTTGGTTGCATTCGGATGCGGCGACAACACCCTGCGGGCAATCGAAGCGGACACCGGAAAACAGGTCTTCTTCAATGGGGGGCACAATGATTGGGTTCTGGATACGGTGTTTTCCAAGGATGGTTCTCATTTGGTATCGGTTAGCCGGGATATGTCGATGAAGCTCAGCGTCACCAAGACATCCCGGTTGGTAGACAATATTACCAGCATCACTCCGGGTGCCCTCAAAGGTGGGCTTATCTCCGTGGACCGGCATCCGACCAAAGATGAGCTGGTCATCGGTGGGTCTGACGGCACCCCAAAAATATACCGGATGTTCCGCAAGAAAGCCCGCAAGATTGGTGATGACTACAACTTAATCCGAAAATTTCCTTCCATGCCTGGAAGAGTGTTCTCCGTTGCCTACAACAAGGACGGCAGCCAAATCATTTGCGGCAGCAGTAGTAACGGCAAGGGGGAAGTTCGTATTTTCGATGCCGCCAACGGGAAACAGATTTCCAAACTCAAAGGGGAACTGGGTGGCGTGTATGCCGTGGCCTATCGGCCCGACGGACAACAAGTGGCTTCGGCCGGATTTGATGGCGTCGTCCGCTTAAACGACCCAAACTCTGGTGAATTAATTCGCGAGTTTGTTCCCTGCCCCATACAAAAAGCAAACAAGTAAAATTATCATCCTTGATTAAATTCAGTTATTAGCAATAGGATTTGAACCCATGAAACAAACCTGGCTGGTACTAACTCTGTTCCTATTAGCCGGAACCAATGCCTTCGGCGAAGAGAAAATTCCCTCGGGCCGGAAGCTGGTCAGCATTGAAGCGGTACCCAAAAGTATCGAACTGGTGAATCAATTTGATTACCGCCAAATCCTTCTCACCGGAACCCTGGACAATGGAGAAAAGCTGGATGTCACCCGAATGGCAAAGCTTGAGCAATCGCCCGACATCATTGATGTCACCGAAAGAGGTTTTGTCACCCCAAAGAAAGACGGCAATGGTTCACTTAAATTCTCCCTTTCCGGGAAGACCGTAGAACTCCCTGTAACCGTCATGGGTCAGAAGGATAAGTTCTCCGTCAGCTTCGTTCAGAACATCATGCCGATTATGTCCAAGATGGGATGTAATGCAGGCACCTGTCACGGAGCACAGAAAGGCAAGAATGGTTTTCGCTTGTCATTACGCGGCTATGATCCGCTGTTCGACCACCGGGCCCTTACTGATGATATTGCTGGCCGCCGCTTTAATCGCTCTGCTCCCGACCGCAGCTTGATGCTGCTTAAACCGACTAATGAAGTACCTCACGTTGGTGGGGCTTTGACCCAACCCGGCGAACGCTACTATGAAATGATTCGATCCTGGATCAAAGACGGGGTAAAGTTAGACCTTTCCAGCCCTCGGGTGAAAAGCATTGAGATCTTCCCTCAGGATCCTGTTATTCCCTTGCCGGAAATGAAACAGCAGATGCGTGTTATTGCCACCTACACGGATGGATTCACGCGAGATGTGACTGCCGAAGCCTTCATCAATTCCAGCAACAATGAAATAGCCAAGGCTGATGACAAAGGTCTGGTGAAAGCAATTCGCCGAGGAGAAACTGCAGTTCTGGCTCGTTATGAAGGAGCCTATGCGGCAACTCAGCTGATCGTGATGGGTGATCGCAGTGGCTTTGCTTGGAAAGAAGTGCCCAAGTACAACTACATCGATAACTTGGTTTACGACAAACTGAAACAGGTTAAAGTGTTGCCCAGTGAGGTCTGCACGGATTCCGAATTTGTTCGCCGCCTTTACCTGGATTTGACGGGCTTGCCTCCTTCTCCCAAACAAGTTCTGACCTTCTTGAATGACAAACGAGAGTCTCAGGCAAAACGCGAAGCTTTAGTAGACCAGCTCATCGGCAGCCCGGAGTTTGTCGACCACTGGACAAACAAGTGGGCCGATCTGCTTCAGGTAAACGCCAAGTTTCTGGGAATGGAAGGCGCACGGGAATTCCGCAAATGGATTCGCGATAAAGTTGAGAAAAACACTCCTTACAATGAATTTGCCTACCAAATCCTGACGGCTTCCGGTTCAAACATGAAAAATCCACCTGCTTCCTATTGGAAGATTCTACGGACGCCGCAAGAAGCGATGGAAAATACTACCCACTTGTTCTTGGCCGTCCGTTTTAATTGCAACAAATGCCACGACCATCCTTTTGAACGGTGGACTCAGGACCAGTATTACCATTTAGCAGCCTATTTCGCGCAGGTAGGCCGCAAAGCAGATCCTAAGTACAAAGGAAGGAAGATCGGCGGCACCGCAGTAATGCGTGCGGCTCCTTTGGTGGAAATTATTTTCGACAAAAACTCCGGCGATGTGAAACATGATCGTACCGGCGAGCTTGCCGAGCCGACATTCCCTTTCACCCATGAAGGAATGCCTAAAGAAGAGCAGAATCGCCGCGAGCTACTGGCCAAATGGATTACCTCCAAGGAAAACCCTTATTTTGCCAAAAGCTTTGTGAATCGCATTTGGAGTTATATGTTGGGCGTTGGATTGATCGAACCGGTCGATGACATCCGGGCAGGAAATCCACCCACCAATCCCAAATTATTAAAGCGATTAACCGAAGAATTCGTGAACAGCGGCTTTGATGTTCGCGAAATCATGCGCGACATTTGTAAATCCCGAACGTATCAACACTCCATCAAAGCCAACAAATGGAATAACGACGACCACGTCAATTACTCCCATGCTTTGGCACGGCGATTACCGGCCGAGGTGCTCTACGATGCCATCCATCGAGTTTCCGGTTCCCAATCCCGGTTGCCGGGTCTGCCTCCGGGAGCCCGGGCGGTTGAATTGGTGCTGGAGAGTAAGCAACTGCCGGAATTCTTGAAGCTCTTGGGCCGTCCCCCGCGCGAGAGTGCTTGTGAGTGCGAACGTTCTAACAGCATGTTGTTAGGTCCGGTGCTAAAACTTATCAATGGACCGGTAATCTCCAATGCCTTGGCGGATAATAACAATCGGATCAACAAACTGGCGGTCTCTGATAAATCGGACACCGAAGTGGTTCAGGAATTATTCCTCGCCATTCTTAATCGCAAGCCTTCTCCGGCGGAGTTGAAAGTTGGCGTGAAGGTCCTTCAAGGAAATGAAAAAGAATATAAGGCCATGGCAGCCAAACGCAAGGACCTGGAGACGCAACTTCGCAACTACGAAAAGCAACTGAATGACAAACAACCGGCTTGGGAAACAAAAATGGCCAAGATGGCCCAGTGGCATGTCCTGGAGCCTCAAGAATTGAATGCTACAGGAGGCTCGACCCTCAAGAAGCTGGAGGACAACTCCGTTTTAGCCAGCGGGAAAAACCCCACTCCGGAAATCTACGAATTTACCGCCACAACGGATCTTATGGGAATTTCCGGAGTACGCCTCGAAGTGCTCCCCGATAGTAGTCTCCCCAAGAAAGGCCCGGGCCGGGCGGATAATGGGAACTTTGTTCTCAATGAGTTCAAGCTTTCCGTTGTTCCCAATGAAGGAAAAGCCAAGCCGAGAAATATTGCTTTCGGCCGTTCTCTGGCTGATTTCCAACAGCGTGGCTTTGATGTTCGCCGCGCCGTTGACAACAACAATGGCACGGGATGGGCGATTTCCAATCAGTTCGGCAAGCGTCATGTTGCCGTCTTTGAGACCCGCGGAAGAGTTGGATTTCTAAAAGGGACCAAATTGACTTTCCGCTTGGAACAGCGTCACAACGGGAAAAAGCATAACATCGGGCGATTCCGTATTTCGGTAACCACAATGAATCCGCCCTTACAATTGCAATTAATTCCCCAAAATATTGCCAAGATCTTTGAGGTTCCGGCTGACAAGCGGTCTCCACAACAAAAAAATACGTTGCGGAACTACTACCGTTCTCTGGACAACAACTTGCCAACATTGCAACAAGCATTGAACGAATATCCGGTTCCGCCCAATGCCCGTGGAATCGGAGCACAGGATTTGGCTTGGGCTTTGATGAACACCCGGTCGTTCCTGTTTAATCGCTAATTGAGTACCTTGGATTTGAAAGTTGCACCCGGTGCGTTACCGGGTATACTTGCAACAAACAAAACTAACACACAATTACTTTTTCCGATCATAATCTTGATCTTCCTCGGGAGGAAAAAACATGCTGGTAATTCCTGGACCGGCGAGCAAAGATACCTGCGATGGCGTTACGAGACGTGATTTACTTCGCCTAGGCGGCTCGGCCTTCTTAGGCTTAAGTTTGGCAGATATTTTCCGCCATCAAGCACAAGCTAACGAATCCTCCGGCTCCAATCCTCGCGGATTCGGTCAGGCTCAGAGTGTAATCCTTCTTTACTTGCAAGGCGGACCGAGCCACTTGGATTTGTGGGATCCAAAAGATAATGTACCCGACCGGGTTCGCAGTGTCTTCAATCCCATCAGTACTTCCATCACTGGAACCCGAGTAACAGAACTGCTGCCGAATTTCGGCCGCGTCCTGGACAAGGTCACCCTGGTTCGCAGCATGAGTTATACTCCGGTCGGCTTGTTTAATCATACCGCTGCCATCTACCAGATGTTGACGGGCTATCAAGCTTCCGCGGTGAGCCCATCCGGTCAGCTTGAACCGCCGGAACCCCGGGATTTCCCCAACATCGGCTGCAATATTGCCCGCTTGAAACCACCAACGGTTTCCATGCTGCCGTTTGTGATGATGCCCCGACCGCTTCAAGAAAGTAACGTGGTCAATAAAGGTGGGACCGCTGGTTTCTTGGGACGGGCGTATGATCCGTATTATCTGTTCCCACCGGGCAGTGATATGGACATGAACAAAATGGACCGCGTGCGGGTTGATGACCTGCAACTCCGCCCGGAAGTTCCTGCCAACCGCTTGCAACGCCGGGGCCGTCTGCTGGAAACCATCGAGCAAGGCATGCCGGCTCTGGAACAAGCTACTGAGCAATATGAATTGGACACCTATTACCAGCGGGCTTTGGACCTGGTTGTTTCCGGCCGGGCCCGCCGTGCTTTCGACTTGTCCTTGGAAAACAATACTACCCGAAATCTCTATGGCCGCAACACTTTCGGCCAATGCTGCCTGTTGGCCCGCCGTTTGATTGAAGCCGGCACCCGATTTGTGGAGGTGAACTGGCCCAAGGTTGCCAATTCCGATAATCATTCCTGGGATGTCCACCGCGGCTTAACCAATCGCATGCGGAATCAGGCAGGCCCAATGTTGGACCAAGGCCTTGCCGGTTTGATCACCGACTTGGACCGCCGCGGTTTGTTGGATTCCACTCTGGTAATCGCCGTGGGTGAATTCGGCCGCAGTCCTCAGCGTGGCTTGAGTACCTCCGGGAACAGCAATTCCGACGACGGCCGCGACCACTGGCCATACTGCTACACTGCTTGCGTCGCCGGTGCCGGAATCAAGCGAGGCTTTGTTTACGGTCGTTCCGACCGAACCGGCTCAACCCCGCTGGAAAACCCCGTTCATCCAACGGATTTACTGGCGACAATCTACCATAGCGTTGGCATCCAGCCGCACACCATCATGTACAATCACTTGAATCAGCCACGCGAATTGGTTCAAGGAAATGTGGTAAATGGTATATTGCGATAAAGGATAAAGATGGTTTACAAACAAAGCCCACCTAAATTGGTGGGCTTTTTGTTTTATGCAGAAAGATAATCCTGACCAGGGGCGCGAATGTGGAGAATTACCACTTCATCTCCTCTAATCGTAAATACTGCACGATAATTGGATCCGCGTCTTAAGCATCTGGTGAAATCGAATGTTTCTGGCGGAATTCAACAATAAATCTGTCAAGTGGTCGGCCTTCCCTTCATTCATTTCACGAATACCCTGGCGGATAGGCTCCAAGCTTTCAGCCATTTCCACCGGCGTTGGATTTTCCAAGCGCTAGAGCGAAAACATCTCTGCCCAGGATAGATCGGAGCCACCGTTGGCAAGTTTTGCGGTGGCGAAGTTATATCTGATAATCCTGGCTTTTCTTGCTCCCCGGACCTTTATAGCGAAGTTGGGGTTTCTCCAAAACCACTGCCGTATATGGATCCACACTTTGCGTTAACCAAACACTGGAGCCAATAACGGCATTGTGGCCTATTGTGGTTTTGCCGCCTAGAATAGTTGCGTTTGCATAAACCACCACTTCGTCTTGCAACGTGGGATGCCTTTTTTCTCCTCGGATAATGTTTCCATCTGCATCGCGCGGAAAACTCAAGGCTCCCAAGGTCACGCCTTGGTAGAGCTTTACATGCTTGCCGATTTCACATGTCTCCCCAATCACCACGCCGGTACCGTGGTCGATGAAAAAGCTGGGGCCGATGTTGGCACCGGGATGAATATCAATCCCAGTCTTAAAATGAGCATGTTCCGTCATCATTCTTGGAATTAGTGGGACTTCCAATTTCAAAAGCTCATGAGCAATCCGGTAAATGGTTATCGCTTCCAGTCCCGGATAGCAGAAGATGATCTCATGATGATTCTTCGCGGCCGGGTCTCCGACAAAAGCAGCCATGGCATCGAGTTCCAAAATCTGCCGCAGTCCGGGAAGTTTTTTCAGGAACTCAATGGCTTTCTGTTGGGCGATTCCTTCAAAATCCACTCGATGCGTGTCCGGGTCCGGGCAATCATGGCAGAGAACTCGTGAAATCTGTAGGGTCAGCTTATCATGCAACCCATCGACCAGATCCCCAACATGATATTCCACATTTCCCATATGAAGATTTTGCCGGCGGACAAATCCCGGGTAAATAATGTCCATTAAATCATCCAGGATGTCATAAATGGCTTCCCGGCTCGGTAAGGGCTTGTGTCCCAGGTGGTTAATGTGGCGGCACTCGGTATAAGTTGCCACAATGGAATCCGTTAACTCCGGAAGATCTTCTTTCATGCGAATATCGGTAGCCATCGAAATCTACCTCTTTGGTTGAGTGATTATTCTCGTGAGGAAGGGGAGAGATAAGTCAGGCGATTGCGGGTGGGGTGGCATACGGCCGTTGTCCCAAACTGCATTACCCGGCAACCGCCGGCAGACAGCAGCAAAAGCAACAGAAGTGATAATCAGAAATCGGATTCATCTTGGTTTTTTGATAAACGGTGTTGGAATTCCAGATAATCCAGGTAAATTGTACGCAGCTTATGGTTTGTGTCAAATACAATTCAGGCATTGGTAGAAAGCTTCGTTTGCATGAGCCCATAAAACGGATTCAAAAATAATATTCGGAAATCCAGACCGTTAGAACCAACTATTTCCCAAAACTTGGCTCATTCTCTTCCCCGCTCTGCCCCATGGTCCAAATCTGCCGCCGGAAAAAGAACACCATTAAGGTTATGACAACACAGCCGCTCCCCATTACCAATCCCATCAGGTAGGTTCCTCCCCATTCCGCCAATGCTCCCAGGAAAAGAGTCCCTAAGGGAATAAATCCTCGATCCATCATGGCGATGCTCAGGATTCGGCCCCGCAAGTAATCGGGAGTCTGCAACTGAACTGTGATTCGACTGCTGGTTCGATAAATCTGGCTCATTAGCCCAACCAGAAAGATGATCCCGGCTGCTACCCAATAATTCCCTGCCATGGTAAAAAGGATTAAGCCAACCCCAAAACCGATTATTGAAAGAATGAGCAAGGGGCCGACTCTTTCTTCCGTCTTGGCAACCGACAACCACAAAGAGGCAAGAAGGGTTCCAATCCCCGCAAGAGAAAGCAATAAGCCAAATCCCGCCGGCCCAACGTTCAACAAATCCCTGGCGAACAGCGGCATCAACGTGGTGTAGGGGAAACCGAAAACCATGGGCACTATGGCAAGCACCAACAGGGATTGAATGGCGGAATTATTACGGATGAAACGAATGACACCGGCTTGCGGTTCCAGTTCCGTGTTGGGACGGCGCAGCTTTTCATCCGCAATCGGCCGAACCACAAAAAGTGTGAGGAGGACAAATATAAAACTGCAGCCATTTATCCAAAACAGGCTTTCCAGAGGAAAATAAAGCAGTAGAAATCCGGCAAGGGCTGGTCCAATGATTCGGCAGATACTCATCGTCGAGGATTGAGTTGCAATGGCACTGGCAACAGCGACTTGAGGAACAAGATTGGAGATTAAAACGTTCCGAACCGGCAGGGTCATCGCTCCAAAGATGGCCCGGATTGTTACCACTACAGTAAACAGCCAAAACGGAGCACGAATCGCAACCAACCAACCGACCACAAAGGTAAGCACCATCATGCATGCCTGCAAAATAATCAGCAGCCATCTCCGGTTAACACGGTCCGCCAAAATTCCGGCAGGCAGACTCAACAGGAAGACCGGGATCAATCGACAGGCATTAACAACCCCAAGATTGAGTGCGGAATCGGTTAGCTTTAACACGGCCCAATTCAAGGTAACAATATCCATCCAGTCCCCGACCAGAGAAACAAAGCTACCCACCATATAAATCAGATACATGCGATGGCGAAGTGCGATCCGGGAAGGCAAATGGGGGGCGGTAGGGGATTTGCCTGAGGGAGAATCCTCAGGGGTTGGTCTGGATTCTTTTTCCGATTTTTCCTTTGAAGAAATGGAGTCCATATCCAATCTCACGTTTTCGGCTAAACATGTACAATAGCCATATTACAAGGTGACCTTTGGTTTGTAGCATTCTCTTTGAAGATTGAGACCTACTATGAAACTCTGGATTATTAGCACCAAGGAACCATTTACTCACTATTCTTTGGATCGTTTTGCTGAAGAGGCGAAACCTCTGGATATCGCTATTGAGGTATTCAAGCCGACAGAACTCGATTTCTATGTGGAAAACGGAAAACCAAGAGTCAGCTACCAGGAAAAAATATTGGATTTACCCGATTGTTTGTTGGTTCGCACCGGTGCTTACACCATCACGTATCATTCTTTAAGCTTGATGCGGTTCTTGGAGTTAACTACCAACGTGAAGGTGGTAAATTCCTTTTCCACCTACACAAAATCCAAGGACAAATTAATTACTGCGATCAATCTTGCCGCCGCGGAAGTGCCGATCCCTAAAACTCAGTTGATTACTGCCAACTTTAATCTGAATAGGATCAAGGAAGAGTTTGGTTTTCCTGTAGTCGTGAAGGAAGTAGTAGGAGCCCGGGGAAATAGTGTTATCTTTTGCGATAGTCCCGAAGATCTGGACGAACTTTTGCAACTCATCATCACCGTTCGCCGGCATAATGCCGAGTTCATCATTCAAGAGTGTATCAAGACAAGTATGGGCCGGGACATCCGGGCCTATGTGGTTGGGGATAAGGTGATTGGTGCAATCGAGCGTAAAGCCAAAGGAGAGGGCCGAAAAGCGAACGTTTCCCAAGGCGGCGATGTCCAGCAAGTAGAAGTCACTCCGGAGTTGGAAGCTATTGTCCGGAAGATTAAGGACACAGTGGACCTTCGGGTTGGTGGAGTGGACTTGCTGTATAGTGAGAAAGGGTATAAAGCGTGCGAGGTCAATCTTAGCGCTCAGTTCGTCGGCTTTGAGAAAGCTACCAATATGAATATTGCGAAAACGATTTTGACTTTTTGCAAGGATTTATGTGAAGGTAAGTAATCCCCGGGGGATTTTATTTCAAGATATCAATGCAAATTACACCGCAAATCCAAATAGACGAAGAAGAAATAAAGTGGACCTTTGCCCGCTCTGGTGGACCGGGCGGACAAAATGTCAATAAAGTGAACAGTAAGGCCCAACTTCGCTGGAATATCTCGGCGAATAACACTATCCCGGATCAAGTGAAGCAAAGGATTCATGCCCGAGAAAAACGCCGGATCACCACTGACGGGGAGCTAATCCTTATCTCCCAACGCTCTCGGGATCAGGAACGCAATCGAGAGGATTGTCTGGAAAAGTTACGAACAATTATCTTGAAGGCGTTGGAAAAGCCGAAGCCGCGCAAGAAAACTCGGCCCTCGAAAGGAGCCATCGAGGCGCGGCTGAAGAAAAAGAAGCAACGTTCGCAACGTAAAGCTATGCGGCAGAAATACAAGGATGATTACTAACATAAGGAGCGAACTATTTTGTCTCAAGTTTCCCAAGAGCAAACATCCGATGCGCCATTGGAATTGGAATCCGCTTCTCCTGAAGTAAAGAGCTATCAGCGCCGGAAAATCCTTATCAAACTGATCTCGCTAGTATTATCATTCGTTTTCTTATTGCTTTTTGCGTTGTGGATAGGACCACGCTTGGGTCCCTTATTGACCCAATGGGTTGGGGAATCTCGCTGGTGGCAACTTATTGCGGTGGCGGCGATGGTCGGCATCGGTTCAGAGATAATTAGTATCCCTTTGGATTTCTATTCGGGATATGTTCTGGAACATCGCTTCCAACTCAGCAACCAAACCTTGGGTGACTGGATAATAAAAAGGGCGAAAGGTTATTTGGTGGGCATAATTATCAGCCTGCCCCTGCTCCTTGGTTTTTATGCCTTGCTTTGGTTTAGCGGACCCTATTGGTGGATTTGGGCCACAATTGGTTGGCTGTGTGTTTCTTTACTATTGGGGCGGATAGTCCCCATAGTCATCCTGCCGCTTTTCTACAAAGTGACTCCTCTGGATGATGATGACCTCAGAACTCGTCTGGAAAAGTTGGCTGAAGGAACCGGATTATCGATTGAGGGGGTGTATCGCCTCCATTTGAGCAAGGAGACTAAAAAGGCGAATGCGGCGCTGGCAGGATTAGGCAAATCCCGCAGAGTTCTTTTAGGAGATACCCTGCTGGAAGAATTTAAGCCGGAAGAAATCGAAGTGGTTTTTGCTCATGAGGTCGGTCACCATGTTTATAGGCATCTGCAAAAAAATATTGTCTGGGGACTCGTTACTAGCGTGATCGCATTCTGGCTGGTAGATATCACTTTGCGAACGGTAGCCAATAATCTGAATTACCAAGGTTTTTCTGATCCCGCTGCCCTGCCTTTGGTTATGTTAGTGCTTGGGCTTTTTGGATTATTCCTGGCCCCGCTGGGTAATGCCGTCAGCCGATTCTTCGAACGCCAATGCGACCAATACGCGTTGGATCACACCAATTCAAAAGAAGCTTATCGTTCCGCCTTCATCAAGCTGGCAAAACTGAACAAAGCCGACCCCGATCCGAATCCTTTCGTGGTTTGGTTCTTCCACGACCATCCCCCGATCAAAGAACGGGTGGGGATGGCCAAGTAGTACACTTTCTATTACGATCCAATTATTACGCCCATGAAAATAGTAGCAATTAGTGACTTGCACGGTAATCTCCCGGAAATACCTTCCTGCGATTTACTTTTGTTGGCAGGAGACTTATGCCCCTTAGGAGATCATAGTCTTGCTAACCAAAGCAAATGGTTGGATAGCGATTTTCGAGATTGGTTATGCCAACAACCCGCCAAGGAGATCATCGGAGTGGCCGGAAACCACGATTTGGTGTTCGAACAGCGACCGGACTTGGTGCCGGATGACTTACCGTGGACTTATTTGCAGGACGCGGAAACTAGATGGGAAGGGTTCAAGATTTGGGGCACTCCCTGGCAATTGTGGTGGTTTGGCTGGGCCTTTAACAAACAGTTGGAAGAAATCGCCGAAAAATGGGCTTTGATTCCGCCTTCCACCGATATTTTAGTGTGCCATGGCCCGCCGCGAGGTTATGGGGACGAGGCAAACCATGGTGAGACAAAAGTTCCCAGCGGCTGTCCCTATTTGTTGGAACGAATCAAGGCAATTAAACCAAGACTCGTTGTTTTTGGCCATATCCATGAAGGCCGAGGGGAATGGAAGCTGGGAACAACTCGGCTGGCTAACGTCAGCTTGGTGAATCAGCATTACAAAGTAGTCCACCAACCTTGGGCCGTCGAAATTGAGGCGAATACTCCTTGGTAGCTGGATTCGCCGGAATTCAGCTACCAGATCAATTCCATTAATAACCACCCGGCCCAGGTTCTTGATGACCTTCTCCAAGGTCTTCCCCGCCGGGTGGTCCCGGAGGAACTACACTGTGAGGTTCTCCGTCGTCATCTTTTCCCTCATGCATCCAATAACTCAACAAAGGTGCTAGAAGAAAACAGACCAGGGAGGATATTATGGCGGTGATCCCAATGGTTCCAAAGACATTGCCATATAAATCTACGGTCTCCACCGGAACCGGAACGGTAGTGCCGGAGCCGCCTTCAGAAACTCGAGTGAACTGAGCAATAATAGCGGCCAAGAACTGGGAGAAAGCGGTGGCTAAAAACCACATTCCCATGACGGTACTGACGAGGAATGCCGGAGAGAGCTTGGTAACCATGGACAGCCCAACCGGTGACAAGCAAAGCTCCCCGGTAGTGTGGAGAAGGTATCCCAAGAATAGCCAGGACAAAGCAACCATGCCGCGTTCATTGGATAACTGAGCACCATACCACAGGGCGGCAAATCCTAGCCCAAGTTGCAAAAGCCCGAGAGCAAACTTGACTGGGGTAGTCGGTTCCATCCCCCGATTCCCAAGAAATGTCCACAACGCACTAAACACCACTCCAAACAGAAGAATGTAAATAGGGTTAATAGCCTGAAAAACGGATGCTGGGATCTCGGAACCGCCAACTCCCATTCCAATGTTTTGTTCGGTAACCTCCCAGGTTACAGTTTTTTGCTCCAATGAAGCATTCTTTTGTTTGGCAACCTCCCGCAAGTAAGTCAACCCGGTCATGGTAAAGTAGTTATCCTTGGTGGTATTCTTGACCAGGTTAATGATTACTTCCTCTTTTTCCTTATCCATTTTTTTGGGTTTCTCTTTTTTGCCGGGGGGTGCACCACCTTCTTCGATTTGTTTTCTGAGTTCCCCCACTTGTTTTTCCAAGCTCTCCACCTTTTTAGATAGATCGGAAATAACATCTCCTGTTTTTTTCCCTTCTACTCGCTGTTTTTCCAATTCAATTTGCCGGACGGCTTTTCCGATCTGTTTACTCAAGCTCTCATTCCCGTATTGATAGCCCAGTTGTTCCTGAGTTAAGGGCGGCAATTTCTGCAGTTCCTCCTCATCCGTTTCCAATAAAACCCGGAACTTGATCGTTTCCCCGACATCCGCCTCGGTGATTTTTTTCTCCTCGATCACTCGGTCCACATTGCGGTCGGTAAAGTTATTAATGGAACTTCCCGCTTGTTCAAAGAAAGCCCAAAAGAGCATGGAGAAAAAGGTAAGAATCAATACCACATACATTCTTTCCTGAGGGATGCGCTGCAACTTAAAGGTTTGAATGAGCAGATAAAGCAACGAACCAATGCCGCTTATAAAAAGTATCAACCCTGCAGGACGGCTGATCTCTTCTAGTACGACATCGACAACATTACTGCCGGTTTCCATGGCGGGTATGATTGTTATCGGTTCGTTGTTTTCGGTGAAAGGAGCAAAGCCGGAAACCAGCAAAGTGAAAATGGGAACAAAGAGCAGCGAGCATATATAAACCGTCCATTCCAGATTGATAAATCCGCCCGCTCCTTTACGCAGAGCTATACAAGCCACTACACCGGCGACAATCAGGGCAATGCCAACGAAGAAGTTGATTGCCGTGTTGAAGACGTTAATGGGATGGAAAAACAAAAGACTGATTCCGGCAAAACATGCTCCCAGGAATATCATCCCTTGAGTGACTTCTACCGGCTTTCGGGAAAGCAGTTCCTCATTGGGTGGACTGCCGATTTTATCCGGCGGTACCCAATTCCAAAACACCGCCAAACCAAGGAGCATCCCAATGGTGGCCAGACCGAAGCCATAGTGCCACCCATAGGTTTCCCCGATATATCCGCATAACAAGGGAGACATGGCGGCCCCCAGGTTAATGCCGATGTAGAAGATGGTAAAACCGGCATCCCTTTTCGGGCTTCTTTCGGGATACAGTGCCCCGACGATGGTTGAGATGTTGGGCTTGAAAAAACCATTACCCACGATAAGCAGGGCGAGAGCAAAGAAGAATCCAAGGTCGGTTTCAATCGTCATCATCAAGTGACCTGCAGCCATCAGCAGGCCCCCCAACACCACTGCTTTTCGTGCCCCTAGGATTCGGTCCGCAATCATGCCGCCGAAGAATGGTGTCATATAAACCAAAGCGGTGTAGGCACCATAGACTGCATAAGCTTCACCGTCGCTGTAACTCAGGAAGCCTTTGATCATGTAGAACAAAAGCAGGGCCCGCATCCCGTAATAGGAGAAGCGCTCCCACATCTCGGCGAAGAATAATGCGAACAAACCTGGTGGATGTCCCAGGAAGGTATCCGAGGATTGTTGGTTATTTTCGCTACTCATTGATCAGACAAATTCCTAATGGTTATCGAAATGCTTCTTTGGTTTGGTGGACGAATTTTCTTTAAATTAGCAGGATAAACTCAAAATACAACTGCTTAGCGAAAAAGGGGACAGGTAGGACAAGTACATTTAGTGCTAAGCACCTGAAAGGCTGTTCCGGCTAAATGTACCTGTCCTCATTGTCGCTACACTCAACTCCTGGGAATATTAATCATGGGAAATCTGAAAAACAAAATCGCACTGATTACCGGCGGCAATCAAGGGATTGGCAAAGGCATCGCCGAAGCGTTTGCCGAGGAAGGAGCAACCTTGGTTCTTACGGCTCGGGATGAGGAACGACTTAATCAAACTGCAGATGCTTTGAAGTCCAGAGGAGCCAAGGTGCAGGCAATTGCAACCGATGTTACTCGGGAGGAATCGGTCAAGAATGCCTTCGCGGAAACCATGAAATCCTTCGGCCGACTCGATATTCTCGTCAACAATGCCGGAGCTTATGATGGCGGACCGTTTGATGAAATGAGTTTGGAAACCTGGGACAAAGACATGAGTGTCAATTTGCGCGGACCATTCTTGTGTACTCGAGAGGCCATGCGAATCATGAAACCCCAAGGCGGCGGCAAAATCATCAACATCGGTTCCATTGCTGCTCAACGAGTCCGTCCCGGTTCGGGACCCTATAGTGCCAGTAAGCATGGTTTGTGGGGACTCACTCAGGTAACTGCCTTGGAAGGACGCGACTTTAATATCGCATGCGGTTGTTTGCATCCGGGGAATACACTGGTGGAACGCCGGTTGCACTCGGACAAAGAAGAGGACCAAGAGCCGATGATGACAGTTGCGGAGTTAGCTCAGGCGGCCGTGGTGATGGCAACTTTGCCTGCTCATGTGAATATGTTGGAGGCGATAGTGTTGCCAGTCGGGCAACTTTACGTTGGGCGAGGATGACAATATCGTCGAACCGCAAGAGTTTGGTTAGTAGGTCGGGTCTCCACGCCCGACCGGCCCGCCCCAATTTAATTTTCCTCGGCTTTGGGTTTCGAGTCCTTTTTCTCTTCCTTCGGATCAGCCTTTTGCAGAGATTTCAGGTTTTGCATCAGTTCCTGGGCGGTTGCTTCAGACACCAAGAAAACAGGAGTTCCGGTTACCGAAGCCACGGCAGCATAGCGTTCATTTTTCTTTCCAACCGTTTTGCCCAGTTGTAAAATGTAACGCTCATCTTCAGTCCATATTCGCAAGACGAATTCGGGCGGATTCATGCCGTAGGGATTCACCTCGGGTAAGGTATCCGAAACAAACTCTCCGGGTTTCAGGTCGTTGATTTTGTCCAAAACTTTTTCCACTTTGCTTTTATCCACATCCACATCTTGCTGTGTGGCAAAGATCCACCGGTCACCCAGTTGAACCACGGGAAGGAACTCTTTTTCCTGAGGATAGATAAAATCAAGCCTGCGGATGTCCTCTTTCTTGAAGTCCCAGAGTTTTTGGCTGCGATATTCGGCCGTTGCTTGTCGGCTCATTTGCGGATTGAGCAGGAACACATATTTGCCCTTGTCGAGTTTGGCGTAGCGCCGAGTTCCATCTTCCGCTTTCTTACCGACAAGTAAATTCATTACCTCCTTGTCGCCTTGCTTTACTTCCCAGCGAACGACCGGATTATCCAGCTGGTATTTCTTGAGGTCGGATGCATTATCTGCTACCAACTCATCGGCCCGGAGTTTTTGCAGATTCTGAATGAACTTCTTCAGGCTATCTCCCTCCGCATCAACCGCAACCGGAGATGTCATTTTCCAATCATCATCCACTTTATCGAAAACAATTTTGCGATTTCCCTTCACCATCTTTAGGGATTCCGCCGAATCAAATTTTGCCAGATCGTGATTGCGGAAGAAGATTTCCGAGGACAGCAATAATTGCGAACTTTCCTCGGGAATCACGCCCACAGATTTGGATCCTTCTACGAAGGCATAGCGAGATTTGCCGTTTTTCGGATTCTCGGCAACTTTGCCGATCTTTACTGTGACTGTCTTTTCTTTTTTCCCTTCCTTGGCTTTGACCTGAAATTCAGCAGCGGGTGAATCCAAGCCGAATTTGCCCAGGTCTTTCGCCGGAAAGGAGACAATTTTGTCTGCGCGTAATTTTGCGAGAGTTTGTAATGTTTTCTGCAAATTGGTTGTGTCGGCTGGATAGGAACCGGGCTTAGTGATTTTCCAACTGCCCTTTTCTGCCACTATTTCCAGAGGTTTGCTTTCCATCTTTCGCTGCAAGAAGGTGATGTTTGCCGGGTCTAGGTCTACCAGTTGCCTGTTAAGGAAATCCAGATGTCCCCGTGCCAGGATTTCCGTTGTGCTCGGCGGAATAACGGCTACTCCTTCTCCATTATCGACGCGAACGTAAGTGCCCCCTTGCTTGGCGGTTTTGCCAAAGGCAATGGTGTGAGTCTTTTCGGCAGGCTTTTTCTTTTCTTCCTTTGCTTCTTTTTGCAGTGTAAAGGTCAAGGTAATCTTGGGGTCTTTGAGTCCATAATCCTCCCATTTCACTTTGCTGCCATAAGCGGCAAACTTGGATGCACTCAGGCTTGCTCCCGATCGGAGAAATTCCCGCACCAGTTCCGTATCACCGGTAAAAGGCGGCGCACCGGAATCAAGAATTTTCCACTGGCCCTTATTGTCCTTCTTTACCTGATAGGAGTCGGTTCCTTCCACCTTCACCTTGGTAACCTCATCGGCATTAAAAAAAAGGAGCTGCTTGTCCAGGAGATCTAAAGGAGATTGCTTCGCAGCATCGACAATCTCATTTGTAACAACAAATACCGCTTCGCTATCACTCAGGCGGCCAAAGCGTTCCGTTTTCCCTTTTATTACTGGGTTGCCAACAAGTAACACTCGTTGCTTGGGGGCTTTCTTTTTATCCTCGACTTTTTCGGAGACGGACAGGCGGAGGTAGGGTTGATCCAAGCCGTATTTCTTGAGGTCCTTGGCGATATGAGCTACAAAACGCTTCGCTTCTAGCTTAGCGATTTTTTTGGCCAAAAATTGGACTTCCTTCTTCGCGGCTTTCGCCTTAAACGCACCGGAGATTTGCCAGGAATTCTCCTCTTTTTTCAGGGCATATTCCGGATCGGCTGTGCGGATGCGAATCTCGATGATGTCATCCGGAGTTAGCTCCCAAAGCTCCAAGGATCGGTAGGCCAAGGAGTTCTTGGCTACTGCTTCCTGAATGTTCTTTTTGATTACAAAGATAGTGTTTTCCGAGCCTAATTTGGCGTAGTATTCCTCGGGACCTTTGTCTTCTTTCTTGTCTTTTTCAGCTTTCTTGTCCTT
>CAZPPD010000008.1:0-20019 GCA_964588185.1 uncultured Alcaligenaceae bacterium
GCCGCCGGAAGTGGATCCAAATTAGTCATTTTCTTGGATGTTAATCTCTTGACCGGTCAATTTTGGAAAGATAGTATAAGAAATGGAAATAGCCCACCCTCTAACTAATTTCCTACCAAACTTACCAGTAACGAACTCCCGCAATTGGATCCGAACACTCAAAATTCCCTTCACCAACCTCACAGATGGAGACTGTTGGAAATGCGTACTGCAATCACTCTCTTCCTCGTGGCTCTAATGCCGGTACCCGTGCTTGCCCAAGGAAAAAGGAAAAAGGTCCAGCCGGTAAAAATTATTGAGCTCACCCGCAAGGAACCAATCGTTTACCAAAAAGACATCGAACCGATTATTCGCAAACGTTGCGTCGCTTGCCATAGCGGTTCCATAAAAGAAGGAAATTTTGACGTAGGTACTTACGAGTCGTTAATGAAAGGCGGCAAACGGGGAACTCCTGTGGTCCCGGGAAAATCCGAAAAAAGCGTTCTTTACACGATGCTGACTCGAAAAGAACGGCCTTTTATGCCGCCCCGGAGTGAAGACCCGGTAACTCCGATTGAACTGGCCCTTGTCAAGCTATGGATTGACCAAGGAGCCAAAGCACCAACCGGCGAGAGCATTCGTCCGAAAGTAATCGTCGGCATTCCCAACATCAATGTGAAACCGGTACGGGCGGTGGCTTGTTCTCCGGACAAATCCACCATTGCCGCCGGTCGGGGAAATCAAATCCATGTTTATGATGCTAAATCCGGTACTCATATTCGCACCTTATTTTCACCGGGATTGATGACTCACGACAAAAAGGAAGTAAAAGCAGCCCACTTGTCTATTGTGGAATCCATGGCCTTTTCCCCGGACGGAAAATACCTGGTTAGCGGCAGTTTTCAAGAAATAGCTATTTGGGATGTACAAACCGGAACGTTGCGGAAGAAAAATGATGGCTTTGCTCACAATGTGGTTGCCCTGACGTTTTCCAATGACGGCAAGCTGTTGGCCACGGCAGGAGGAGCACCAACCGAAGACGGCGAATTGAAATTCTTCGAAGTCGGTTCGTGGAAACAGTTAGGTCAAGTCAAAGACGGGCACAGCGATACCATTTATGGAATCAGCTTTAGCCCGGATGCCAAGCATATTGCCAGTTCGAGTGCTGACAAATTTGTCAAAGTCTTTGAGGTCCCCAACGGCAAGTTTGTCAAATCCTTTGAAGGCCACACCCATCATGTCTTGGACGTCGGTTGGAGTCCGGATGGTAAATACCTTGCCAGCGCCGGAGCGGACAACGTGGTCAAAGTATGGGATTACAAAAAAGGCGAACAAACCCGAACCATTAAGAATGTCGCCAACAAGCAAATCACCCGTCTGAAGTTCTTTGGAAAATCTGCCGATTTTTTGGTAGGAGCTGGCGATGGCACGGTTCGCTTCCTTCGCTGTTCCAACGGCGGAACCGTCTATAACTTTAGCCGAAATAATGATTACCTTTACGCGGTGGATGTGACTCCCGATGGCTTCTTGGTAGCCGTTGGCGGTCAGGATGGGGTAATTCGGGTATACAATCGGAATAAATCCCAACCGGTCAAGACTTTGGAACCACCTACCGTTCAGGCATCTGCTAAATAGAGATGGGTGCCTAGTGCACTTATCCAAGAATAGATGTTATAAGGGCTCGACTTCATTGCCGAGCCCTTTTCAAATTGAATATTATTGTTGGCTTATTTGGATTTCATCTTTGGCGGTCTTTAATCGCGACAAAGCCGCATTTAAATCCGTTTTAATTTCTTCCCATTCCTCGGCAGTTGCTTTGGCGACCGAGTTAATCCGATTGCGAATTCCATTTAATTCCACATAGGAATTTCCTAAATCTTTCAGGTACTCGCCGATTTTTTCTTCCGATAAATCTTCAGGCAAATTCTTTCGCATACCGTCAAGATTTGAACGCAGCTGGTCAACTTCCTCTTGGACCTTTTTGACATAGGAGTCCCGGCGAGCGAGCTTATTTTCCTGGCTTTCACGAAGTTTCACGTAAAAAATCTTTGAGTCCTCTTTACTCCCGCCAAGTCCGGTGACGACCACTTTCAGCGGCTCACTGGAAAGCTCCGCATCTGGCAACGCGGAAACCTGGTAAGTAACTTCTTTGGTCCCTTTACCTAGTAATTGGGTTCCTTTGATGGAAATATCATCCCTCGGCATGGCAAATTTTATCTTCACTGGGTCATCAAAATTTCGATCTACCTTGAGGGAAATTGGGGTTCTTGAACCTTGAACTAAATTGATCTCTTTTTCGTCAAGTTCCAAGGAAAGTTCGTTTGCCGCTGGGTTTCGAACTTTCAAAGGCGGGTTTCCTTGGCCACATCCCGCCACACCTAAAATCATCACCATGATTAGAAGGGAAGTCCATTTATACACATCGTTCTCCTGTGGAAATGAGATAGGAAATCTGCTGTAGATTATAGCAACCGAGTCTATTCGAAGTATAGAATCCCGGAAATCCCTTTGCCGAATCCGGCCAAGATTTATTTTCTTTTCCCGATTAGGAGGATTACACAAGGGAACTACTTTGCTCCACCCCAGATCTTGATGTTTCCGGCGTGATCTGTGGAAAGTGCCCAGCGGCCACTGGGAGAGAATTGTGTTGCCCAAATCCTTTCGGTATGTCCTTTTAGTGTTCGAATGCACTCGCCGGTTCCGAGATTCCAAAGCCGAAGAGTCTGATCGTAACTTCCAGAGATTGCTCGGCGACCATCCGGGGAAAAGGCGACCGAGGTCACATAATCTTTGTGCCCGGAAAATTGTTTCCAATTCGATTCCCGAAAATCCCACAGGTGGACTTTTTGATCCGTGCTACCGGCCAGAACGCGGTTTCCTCCGGGAGACAGGGCCACAGAAAGGATGGTGTCCCCCGGTCCAACCAGTCGGCTTTGCTCTTTCCCCAATTCCAGATTCCAAATTCGTACCGTTTTATCCAAACCGGCGGAAACCGCTGTCGTGGAATCTCCAGAGAAGGCTACACTCCAGACAAAATGTTTATGACCGGTTAATTTGCGGATTTCCTTTCCGGTCGCTGTATTCCACAAACGCACTGTTCGGTCATCGGAACCGGATAGAATGTAATTTCCGTCGAAAGAAAAGGCGACACTACGGACATAATCGTTGTGTCCGATGAACCGGCGAATTTCGTTTCCGGAAGGAATGTCCCATAGCCTAATACTGCCATCGAAACTTCCGGAAAGCACTTGGCGATTGTTGGGGGCAAAAGCAACCGACCACACCGGGCCAGTATGGCCGGCAAAACTCCGGATTAATTTCCCGGATTTGCGATCCAATACTCGAACGGTATTGTCTGCGCTGCCGGTAACGATCAGTTTCCCATTTGGCGAGAATCTTGCGGAATAAACCGAACCAAGAAGATCACCAATCTGCAAAACCTCGCGGACAATCTCGCCCACCTGATACTCAGGCGGCAAACGGTCCATGATGGATCTCATGGTCTTTAGGACATTTTCCCGTTCCTTTTTTGTCAGCCCCAGTTGAGCTTTTTGCAGCCAGCCATAACTGCGGATGTAGATGTCATACTTGAATTCTTTCTTGGCAATGTTTCCGGCGTAATCCAACCATTTTTCCGCCAGCTTTATCTGATCCTTTGCGGTGGTTGGTTTTTGCAGATCCCATTTCGCTGCTATTTTGAGTTGAGGATCCTGAGATTTACTCAGATAGGGTAGCCCTCGATTCCAGTCCCCTTTTTCCAAGGCGTAGTACCAACCTACTTTCTGGTTGGCTTTTGGGTCATTGGGGAAGGAAATTAACTTCTCGAAGAAAGGCTGGTAATTTCGGAACACCAGTTCCTGTTGATGTACCTTTTCGCGGAGTTTGCGAATTTGCGTCACCAATGGGACATTCCGCAGATCAATTCCTTCTTTCTCCGCAATCTGGAGTAATTTCTTTCCGGTGGAGAAATTGTCATTTGCCAGTGCTTCGTCAACGAGCAACAAGGCAGCATTGGCTATTTCCATAGAAGGCTCGGCTTTCTCCGCACCAATTTTCAGTACAGTTACTTTTTGTCCCAGGATTTCCGAAGGCGGCAGTTGAAAGGAGTTGGCCATTACTCCAATAATCTGTAGGGCCAAAGATGCGTCTCCGGAGGTCACTGCCAATTGCGATGCCTCTTCAAATAAAACAAAGCGGCCGGCAGGATAGTCGTTGGTATCCTTACCCTCCTGAAATAATACCCCAGCCAAGCGCAAACGGGCCGCAGAAGATTTGCGGGCCGATTTATATTCCGGCGCGTAAAGTTCTTTGATCAGGTCCAAGGCTTTCTTTCTCCCCACCTTCGAGGGAATGGGGTACTTCTTCGATTGACCAATAATGCCTTGGCAAAGAGAGTTTTGGGTGAGGCAAAATAAAATCAGGCAGGCGAAAACAATTTTTGCATATCTTTTAGGCATATCGGTCTCGGGAGCAATTACTTTTTCTGACGTTTATCCAGATCAATCACAAAATTCTTCAGAAAGTTGATCTCCTGTTGGTTCCAGCGTTTGCGGTCTCCGGGGGGCATTTGTTCTCGTTTGTTGCGAGTGCTGACAACATGGAGAAAACTTCCGGGATCGTCCGGCAACAAGAAACCGTCTTTTAATATCTTGCGGAAATCCGCACCCGGTTTGCCGGAAAACCTCAGCAGGGACCGGTGCTTTGGATTGTGGCAACCTACACAGCCATCCTTGCCATTGCGAATCAGTAAAGGCCAAATTTCTTTTTCAAAGCGGGCAGAGAATTTTTTTCGGTCTGGTTCAGACAGCCGGTCGAATTCCCCGGAATGCAAATGGAGATTGAAGGGAATTACAGTGAAAATACAAACAAACAAAACGAAAACCAACAAACCTTTTAGGGAATAACCGTAACTCATTTTTCGGCCCATGAAGGATGAACTGACAAAAGCTTATCAAAATTGGTCGGCAGGATATAGGAATTTGTCGAATGGATCTTGCTTTTTAATTTTGGCAGGAAAAAGGTTAATCGGAAGCAAAATTACAAGAGAGATGTTCTTTGGTAATGATGTTCCATCTCATTTCGGAGATGGGCAAAGTATTCTCGTAATTCCACATTTCCTTTGCCGCACGAAGAACAACCGCCGGAGCCGCACGAGGAACAACCGCCGGATTCTCGGCCACATCCCGGCTGGCCGCAACCGCCGCCGGAATCCTCGTCGGAATTTTCTGTGGAAAAACTCTCTGCTAAATTCTCGACCCGAATGAAAATTTGGAATTGCCGTTCCAAATCTTGAATGAGCGGATCAAAGTAGCAATCCGGTTTGGCCAGAACTTGTAAAATGACATGTCGCCGATCGAATAGGACTTCAGCATCCAGGATCCTGAGACCGAATTCTTGCGCTTTGGAGACCCCTTCCTCGTAAATACGATTCGCCAAATCCTTGAGCTGCGCAGCTTGAATCTCGTCCTCTTCACAAGCCAAACGATGGATTTTCCCCAAGGGGGTATTTTTTAGCACCAACGAATGGGTTTGTCCTACCGGACAAAGTACCTCCCCAATTTCCAGACCTTGGACCGTTTCCACCACTACAGGTTGGCCCCGTTTAAGGAGATTCCCTTTCTCATAAACGAACCGTCCAAAGCTTCCGGACTTACCATGGCTGACAAGGAATTCAGTTTTTGCCATTACAAGTATCTCATTTCTAGGCATCCTTGCTATTTTGTCTCGAGTTAAAGGCCAATCAAGCATCATAGGCCTCAGGCCAATCCCAAAGTCTCCTTCATTATTTGGTCGTATGTTTCTTGGCCTTTTTCCGTGCTTAAGTCCAAGCGCATTTCATTGATTACTTTTACACTCATGTCCCTGAGCCAGTAATTCCAGCACTCCGCACAAACCTTTTCGTAAATCATTTGCCCGAGTTCATCTTGCATGGGCGGTTTCGGAAGTTGGTGCGTGTGGGAGGCGCGAATGGCCATTCCTGCCGGGCAAGGAGCGTGTTGGCAGAATAAACCTTCTCCGCCGGCCACGCCAAGGGAAACCGATTCGCTTGGACTGCGTTTGGATTCGGGAACCGGCTGGCCAAGGCTCACCAACAATTTGGACATCTCTTCCCGGGGCAAGTTATCCCCGCGTTCATCGGCGACGGCAAAGCCTTCTTGCAGAACCTTGATGGCTTCATCGGTTTGGTCCAGCTTTATCAAGGCTTCCCCCAACAAATGAAAAACCTTGGAAAAATGAGGGCTTAATTCCAAGGTTCGCCGAAATGAGGAAACCGCATTTTCATATTGTTCCGCTTCCATATATAGCTGGCCCAACCGATAATGCGCCAGTTCATTGTCCGGATCATCGTTGGCCATTTTTTGAAATTGTTCTAATCGTTCTGGTAATTGACTCATTTATTTTCCTTGTAAATAACTCCTGGTGATCAAGGCTCCAATACTCGCAAAGGATAGCGAACCGTTTTAGTTTCCTTGGTTAAATTATCCTTAGCCATAACTTCAATGGTAAATTGTCCGGAGCGGTTTAGAAAGATCGGAAGTGAAATTGGAATCACTTTCCGCTTGCGCAAATCCGAAACCGTGGGATCGTGCAAAGTCATTACATTAAAAGTAATCGGCTTGCGGAGCATCTTCTGCCCCAGTTGATTAAGAACCTGGAGGGATACTTCCACATCCGGAAGTTGCTCTTTATTGCGGGCCATCCCGACAATTGAAAATGTTACGGGAAAGTCGATTCCCATAAAGCTAGATCCCGGTATGCCCGGTTGAACGATGCCAAAATCTGCCGGCAGAACCTCAAAGTTAAAAATGGCGTCTTTGCTGGTTTTTGCCGTCAAATCCGTAACGGAGATTTTCATTCGGTATCTACCGGGTTCCTGATCCGGATCGAGCAAGGCATAGGCAAAAGTGGGAATTTGATCTCCACCCAACAAAAGCATCTTTTGCGCCGGCCCTTTTTGCTTGAAAACTTCCTGCTTGCGGCTGTCATAGATGGCCATAGTAACCTGGAATAGGGCTTTACCTGATTTTTCCTCCGCCAGAATTCCTTTGATGGTAAAGGACATGAACAACACATCGCCGGGCAGAAACTTGGTCTGTTGGCGAACCGATCCAAGCATTCCCCGGGTGGGTCGAACATTACTGATTTCTACGGCCTGAGCGTTTTGTGCACCAACACTCCCCAAGGTAAGAGCTACGATTATCCATTTCTGCATCATTAGGTCTTCCTGTGGTTTGGGCCAAGATTTGAAACCAATACTTTTTCTATTTTGTTCGAGGATGGAAATTTTGACCAGGGGAATTTCTCGGGGATGCTGATCACCGCTTTAATTTTGCTTGCGAAGTAGTTTTAATTGTCCCTGAGATTCGCTACCATCCCTATATCTCCTTAATGGGTTTTCCGATTTTCGAGACCAGAGGTAACTCAATAATGATGACGCGCTTGCTAACCATCTCAATTCCCGTATTGCTGTTCTGCTCACCAATTTCGGCTCAGGACAAAAAGCCGAAGGTTGAACTCAAAAAGAACATCGTCTACGGCAAAGGAGGCAAAGTAGACCTCCAGTTAGATTTGGCTCAACCCAAAATCGGCAAAGGGCCATTTCCCGCAGTGATTTGCGTGCATGGAGGTGGATGGAAAGCAGGAAACCGGCAAAGTCTGACCAAACTGATTGGCTTGCTGGCGGAGAAAGGGTTCGTGGGCGTAACGGTCACTTATCGATTGACTCCGAAAGCCAAGTTTCCCGCCCAAATTGAGGATTGCAAAGCCGCTGTGCGTTGGTTGCGTGCTCATGCCAAGAAATATAAGGTTGACCCTAACCGCTTAGGTGCCGTCGGCTTTTCCGCGGGAGGCCACTTGGTATGCTTACTGGGTGCTGCGGATAAAAACTCCGGTTTAGAAGGGAACGGTGGGTATACAGACCAATCCAGCCGGGTACAAGCCGTAGTTAGTTTTTTTGGTCCCACCGATTTCATCAAAAAGACCTGGTCCAAGAAAGTGGAAGAGTTTTTTTTAATCCCTTTCTTCGGGGATACATTCGAAAAAGCTCAAAAGATATATCGGAAAGGTTCCCCATTGAACTACGTCAGTAAAGATGATCCCCCGTTTCTGTTTATCCATGGGGATCAAGACAACTTGGTAGGGATCCACCATTCCCAGATCATGATGAAAAAACTAAAAGAGGCAAAAGTTCATGCAGAATTAATGACTATGAAAGGGGCGGGCCATGGATGGGGACCGGCACGCATGAAACAATCCCTCGCTCGCATGGTTACCTTTTTGGAGGAGAAGCTCAAGAAATGAAGGTTCAGAGCCTGCGGTTAAACCCAAAAAACACCCCCGGTCCCTCAGAGGAGATTCATCCGGTTCCGTCCTGGATTAAAATTGCCTTTCGATACGGGATATTGTTCTTGGTGTGCACTCACATCCTTTTCGCCCACGGATGTCATGGCGAAGACCACGATGACGAGTTATTTACGTCCAAATGGATACGAACCTGTTTTGGTGGATGGCAAACACAACAAACCAGGGATAAGGGAGCATAGAAAACGGCCAGTGAAAACCACTGGCCGTTTTAGGTTATTAAAATCATCCCGGCACATCAAATTCTTCTCCCGGTCGACCATCACTTCGGTCTCGGTTTCTGCCGTCATTTTGCAGGAAGATTCGATCCTGTCCATTGCGATCCGCCCGGCCGCTGGAGAGACGGTCCAGGTTATCCCGGTCACTCGGATCGTCGATGGAATTGGCGATACTCGCCGTATCTCCAGCCAATAGGAGGGCTTCCAGTTCCGCCGGAGTCAAGGTGGTATTCCCACCAATAATATCGTCGTTTCCATCTACAGTATCAATTCTGTCTCGACCTTGACCGCCAATAACCGTGTCGTTCCCGCCACCGCTGCGGATTCGGTCATTGTCAGCACCGCCAAAGATTAAATCTTCCCCGTCTTGGGTGTTGATATTATCACTTCCAGCGCCACCAAATACTTCGGCCGAAACATTTCCGGTAATCCGGATCCTATCATCTCCTTCCAAGCCGAGAACTTTGACCCGGGGTGGATTGTCGGGGTCGTTCAGATCATAGGAGGTGCCTCCGGTTGCTTCATTGATCACCAGTCTGCTTCCGATGCGAACCGTAACCGATCCGGTGTTTGTAGTCTCGACCGTGATGCGATCACTCTTAGGAGAAGCAATTATGGACAGTAATCCATCCTGAACAAATACTTGATTAAAGGCAAAGAAGATCAAGCCAACATCGCTCTTGTCGTTGAAATCTTCGATGCGTCTTTGGGCATTGGTCAGATCATCTCCTGCTAGGTCGTCACCAAAGATTCCATTAAAGGTGGAATTCTCAGCCGGCAACAACTTGGGCTCTCCATTTTCGAAGAAGGCTCCATCAGCCAACTTGATGAACAGGCCGCTGTTGTCCACGTCGGCCAGATCCGCTACCTCAAAGGCGGTATCGCCAAAGCTATCAACTAAACCACCTCCAGTGAGAACCGAATTAGGGCCTTCGATGAACAACCCTACTGGAGAATCCACCAAGTTCGGGTCCAGTCCGTTCGGAACCGTGGGAATGTTTGGATTGATAATAGTATTTCCAGCCACCAGATTGAGAGTCGCATCAATGGTATGAATTCCAAAGACGTTATTCTCCGCAGTCACCCCGGAGAGACTTAATTCAGATCCAGCAGTCTCCAGGATACCTTCATTGCTATCGCTAACCGTGGTGTTGGTGACCTGTCCGTTTAGACCTCCGATGGTCAAGGCGGTTCCATCGCTGTCGGTAATCTGATTCAGATTTTGCACCGTAATGTCATCAACATTAGCGACAACGGGTCGATCGGTGATCCGTCCTAAGAGTGGATCTGCACTCGTGGAACTGCTTAAGGTAATGCCTGCTTGATTCAGATTAAACGGACCGGCATTGGTTCCTGTCAGGTTCCCCTGAAGGTCCACATTTCCGGCATTAATGTTCGTGGTACCGCCGTAGGAGTTGTCATCCCCTCCAAGAATCAGTTGACCGCCATCATTCTTAGTGAGATCTGTGTTGGCACCCATGAGGTTGCCTTGCAAGGTAGCAGTCCCGGGACTGTTGAGGATCAGCTCTGCCAAGGGGTTCGTTCCACCAATGTCACCGCCAATGGTAATGGGAGCAACCTGGGTGTTGGTGATCGTCAATGTGTAGGGACCACTGCCATCTCCGTCCACTGTATCGCCAAGGATGATTCCACTGTTTCCTTGATCCATCAGAGTGGTGTCGGCGGTCAGGACAGCAATTTCATTGTACTGTTGCGTTCCGCCGGCGGTGATAACAGTGATGGGAGCATGCGTTACCGGATCCCCAAAGACCACCATGCCATCGGCGTTGGTAGTTATACTGCCGAGAGCAACCGAAACACCAATGTCACCTTGGAAGGAGGTTACACCTCCACCGTTGGAATTGATCGTCAAGTCTCGCAAACTGACGCCATCCCCGTCGATAGTACTTGCGAAGGTTATATCATTGGCATCAATGACGACATCTTCTGTCAAGATAACCGCATCATTGTAGGTCTGATCGCCCGTAGTGGTATCTGCGGTGCTGTCCAAGTCGGTAGAACCGGGAGCATCCGTGGTAAGACTTGCCAATGCAGCGTTGCCACCGATGACTCCTTCGAAGATAGTTGTCCCGCCGGTGTTTACCACAAATTCGGAACCGCCGTCAATTGTGGACTGGAAGGAGATGTCGCCATTGCCGGAACTGGTCAAGGTCGTATCGGCGTTAAGGGTGACCGCTCCATTGTAGTTTTGGAAATCACTAGTGATAACATTGGGGGCTGCAGGATTATTGAACTCTGTGGTGCCACTGACATCCAAGGATTCCAAGGCTGTGTTGTTACCCAGTAAACTGCTTCCCCCGACTACCAAATCACCGTCAATGTCCAAGAATTCACCACCCGGCGAAGTTCCATTCGCATTGGCGTTGAAGGTTACATTGCCGGTGAGTAATGTATCCACACCCAGGACAACGTCGTCATTGTAAATCTGAGTTGCGGCATCAATGCTTCCCCCGTCAATGTTCGTGGTGCCGCCGGCATCTGTAGTCAGGTTCGTCAGAGGATTGATATTGCCTACCTGACCGGTAAAGGTAGTATCGCCACCAGTCATTACGGACAGATCAAAGGCTCCGTTGACCGTGCTATCAAAGCTGATATCCCCATTTGCGGTACTGGTCAAGTTTGTGTTATCACCCAGTTCGACATCATCCCCATAGGTTTGGTTACCGGAGGTATTCACACCGCCACCATCCAGGTGAGTTGTTCCACCTGCATTTGTAGTAAGGCTGGATAGAATCGAGGAGCCACCGACAAACCCACTAAAGGTGGTGTCCCCGGATGTACTCGCTTCCAAGGACCAAGGCGTTCCGTCGCTGTCCAAGGTTCCCTTGAAGAAGATGTCTCCGCCGGCAGTGTCGGTGAGAATAACATCGCCGCTCAAAGTGACGTTGTCATTATAAGTCTGACCGTCGCCATTGGTGGAGACATCGTCATTCAAGGCCGTAGAACCCATCATATCTGTTGTCAGACTGTTGAGTTCGGTATTGCCTCCGACCTCACCCATGAAGGTGGATACTCCACTGGTATTGACGGTCAAATCAAAAGCTCCGTCAATGCTACCTTTGAAGAAGATGTCCCCACCGCCAATGTCTTCCAAGATAGCGTCGGTGGTTAAGGTAACATTGTCATTATAAGTCTGGCCATTGCCATCAGTGGTGACATCGGCATTTATGGTAACAGTTCCCATCATGTCCGTTGTCAGACTGGTTAGAGGTGTGCTACCGCCAACGATGTCATTAAAGGTGGTATTGCCAGAACTGTTGACGTTTAGTGAGAAACTACCATCCAATAGGTCACTAAAGGTCACATCGCCGCTGCCGGAGTTAAGGTCGGTATCGGCACCCAGCAATACCTCATCACCGTAATTTTGATCTCCGGAAGTGGTAACGATACCACCATTAAGTTCGGTAGTGCCGTCACTATTGACTACTGTCAAGGAGCTTAGGGCGGTTCCAACACCCACTTGTCCATTAAATCGACTGGTACCGGTAGTGTCCACAATCAACCCCGCAGGTCCTTCGACCACATCACCCAATTCAATGGTGCCGCCACTCATGCTCATGAGGTTGGCATCCAAGGTGAGGTTGACCGGGCCTGTGTAGGTTTGATCAATATCAGTGGAAACCGTAGGTGAGGCAGTGCTGTTGAAAGTAGTTGTTCCACCATTGGAAACCAGCAAGGAACCCAGTTTGGTTGTCCCCCCAATGGCGTCGCTATCTCCGTCACCGACATTAAGATTGCCCATGACCTCCAAGTTCTGCACACCATCGGTACTAGCATCAACGTTATTGTTGAAGTTGACTGCGGTTCCGGTCGTCATTTTAACTTCCGCATCCAAAACGACCGCATCATCATAAGTTTGGTCGCCGGTTGTGGTCACCGAAACTTGGGGTTCAGCAATCGATTGGAAGTTGTTCATAACTTCCGCTGGGGTGAGCAATTGATTTACGTAGACGCGGAAGATGGCGATTTCGCCGTCAAAGGTACTGAAACCTTGATTTCCACCGCCATAGCCGCCCATATTGGCTCCGCCGATACCGCCTACTGAAGCACCATCGCCCCCACTCCAGTCAGTGATGTTTGCGGATGCCGTGTTGGAACCAATCTCCAAACCATTTACATAAATGGTCGCTGTCCCATTGCCGGACATGTCTAACGTGCCAACGACCTGAACAAATTCGCTGGTATCCACGCCGCTTAGATCCGCACTGACCCGGGCGAGTTCGGTTCCACTGCTATCGGAGGTAACACTGAAGGTTACCATATTGCCTTCCAGGACAATTCCCGTCCCCGTGCCGCCGCCGGTCTCGAAGAGGGCTTCATTTCCAACCAAGTCATCGGGGCGGAACCAAATCTCAAAGCTAGCGTCGCTGCCATCGTCTACATTATCAAAGGTCGTCAAAGAACCACGAGGACCATCGAAATCATACGATGCAGAAATGCCGGGGAAACTAGTGGTTGGAGATGGATTGAATGTAATAGACCCTGGTTGAGTCACATCGTTGAATAGATTCGTAACCTCTTCTAGGGCTAGTGCGGATCGATAGAAACGGAATTTGGCAATATCGCCTTCGTAGTTCGTAGTAGTCGGGGTTGTTTCCGCAATGCCGGTTCCGGTGCTTCCCAAGCTTGCGGTATCTCCACCGTCCCAATCATTTAAAGCATTGGTATCTGCAATAGAATCTACGAGGACTCCATCAATATACAAATCCAATTGGTCATTGCCGCCCGTGTCTTTGTTATATACGGCGACCAGTTGATGGAACTCCGTCTCGTTAATCAATCCGGAACCGCCTCGCACCTGTCGCTGGGTACCACCGCCATCAATAGTAAAGACAACCTCATTCGCGCCGCCATCGTAAACAATCGACATTCCGTTACCGCCGCCACCCGTCTCGAAGAGCATGTCAATGTCGTTGCCGGATGGTCGGAACCAAATTTCCCAGGATGCGTCATCCGTAGATGGATCTCCACCGGAGATATTGTCTAGTCCACTGTTTTGGGTGTTGCCAATGGCGGTTAAGGTTCCGGTAAAGCTATAGGTGTTAATCAATCCCGGAAACGCGCTGCCGGAAGGTCCGAAGGTAATGTTAGTTCCGAAATCGCTGCCGAAATTCCATTGCTCGGAACTGTTCGGAGAAGGATTGCCTTCCCAATCTTGAGCTGTTCCCGCCGTCTCATTATCGGCATCCCAATTCACTGCGGCTGGTGCGGTTAATAGAATGTCCCGGTTGCCGCCAATGGTATTGGTGTCCGGTTCCCAAATGTCATTGGTTCCGCCATCCGGGTCAGTTGCAGCATCATAGCTCAAGTCGATCCCAAAACTTGGAAGCCCGGGAGCAAATAGTGTTTGACCATTCATATCGGTGGTCAAACTGCCTAAGCCATTGTCATCCGATAAGGAATCCAACGCATCATTACCAACGTTGCCCTGGAAGGTGGTGTCACCACCATTCAATGTATTAATGGTCAAGGCAAAATTGTTACCGGCAGCACTATCGATCGTCCTCCCGAAAGTTACATTTGCAGATCCAAGCTCGGTAATGACCACGTCAGCGGTTAACAACACAGCATCATTGAATTCAACCCCCTCGCCGTCGGTGTTAATTGCGGCACCAATCTCGGTATGACCATCCGGGTTTGTTACCACGGTAGATACAGGATTAGTTCCACCCACAGTGTCTGCGAAACTGGTTACGCCGCCGTTGGTGGTGTTGACCGTGACGCTTCCTGTCATTCCCGCCATCGAGTCAATTGTGGAAGCGAAACTTATGTCATTGCCGTTGAATTCGACATCGGAGGTAAGCAGAACTTCGTCTGCGTAGAATTGATCTTCGGTAGTGGTAACCGATATGAACCCGGAAATTGCCTGGAATTGTTCGGCAACCTCAGCGGGGCTAAGCACTCCCGAATATTGCCTCAGGATGGCAATCTCACCATCAATACCATCAAAACCTTGTTTTCCGTCTCCAAAGCCACCTTGGTTGGCACCACCGGTCTCGCCGACTCCGCTAGCATCACCACCACTAAAGTCAGTGATGTTTGCAGAGGAAGTAGCGGAACCTTGTTGAACTCCGTTTACATAAATGATGCTGGTACCATTGCCGCCGAAATCAAACGTGCCAACAATTTGGATAAACTGGCTTATGTCTACCCCGCTCAGATCGGCACTTACGCGAGCAGTTTCGTTGCCGCCACTATTCTGAGTGATGCTAAAGGTGACAATGTTGTCTTCCAAAACAATACCCATACCATTTCCACCACCGGTCTCCCAGATCGTTTCGTTTCCTAGCAAATCAGCAGGTCGGAACCAGACTTCAAAACTTGCGTCTTGGGTATCATTTGGAAGTGATGCGGAGGTAAAGCCCGAGCCGCCATCAAACACATAGGCGGAATTGATACCTACGAAACCGCTATCGGTTACAGAGGAGGCGAATGCTGGGGTTGTCGGAAGACCGAGCAATTCGTTGTAGGAGCGTTCAATTTCGCCGGGAGTAAGCAAGTCGTTTTGGTAAAAGCGGAAGATGGCAATTTCACCTTGGTAGTTCGTGAAGCCTTGAGGTCCGCCGCCAAAGCCACCTTGATTGGCCCCACCTAATTGGCCTATTCCTGCTCCATCACCCCCACTCCAATCTCCTACGTCTCCAGCAGTATCACTGGCTACTTGTTGGCCATTAACATAGAGGAAGGCAGTGTCCGTGCTTTCGTCGTACAGGCCAACGACCTGAATAAACTCGGTGGTAGCCGAAACGCCGTTAAGAACGCCTAGAGGATCAGCGGCCAGGTCATAGAAAGGCCGAGGTGTGTTGCCTCCTTGGGTGACACTAAACACGATGGCACTGTCGGGAATACCAGGATCGTCAGATCCCCCACCCAGAGTGATGCCGATCCCTGTCCCCCCACCAGTTTCGAAGATTGTTTCGTCACCCGTTAAATCGCTTGGTCTGATCCATAGTTCGAAACTAACGTCTGAATCATTGTCCAAGTCATTAAACGATTGTAAATCCCCACCACCTGAGCCATCAAATTCGTAGGCACCCGTAATTCCTGGAATACTGGTGGCTGGGCTGCCATTGAAATTGGCGCCTGTAAGGTTGGTGATGTTCCTTCCACCTGTCGTTCCAGTGTTCTCCCAAACATTGTCGGCGCCGTCGTCGTCACCGGCATCATATTCCAAGGTCGCCGGAGAAGGCGGCGCTGAGAAAATGGTCAGGTCAAATCCTGCTGTCGCTGTCAGGTTTTCCCAAACAGAATTCGTTCCACCATCCGGATCAAGGGCAGCATCATAATTTAAAGCTAGATTGCCAAGAGGCGGTACAACCGGGCCAAACTTAGTGGTCCCAGAGCTATCCGTTGTTAAAGATGTTAGAGGAGAATTTGAGCCAACATTGTCCAGGAAGGTAGTGGTGCCGACGGCATTGACCACCAAATCCGATTTCCCGCCTGCTCCGCTGTCCACTGTTGAAGAAAACGTTACGTTACTATCGCTATTGAGATTGGTCGGGGTAGAAACCAAAACATTTTGGAAATCCTGATCTCCCAGAGTATTGACATTTAAAGAGGTCGTTAACGCTTCAAAGGTTTGGTTTACCTCATCCAATGTCAATGCCCTTTCGTAGAAACGAAATTGAGCTATATGACCTTCATACGGTGCATTCGCGTCGGGAAGCGGGTCAGCAGTGGAACCACCACCCAGGTTCCCCAATGCGGCAGCGTCTCCACCTGCCCAATCATTTAATCCGTTTGAAGTATTGGATGCGACCAGTTGATTATCGATGTACAACTCCAAGGTGTCTGTAGTTCCAGGAGTATTCTTCGTGTAAACCGCCACTACTTGGTGGAAATCAAGTGAATCCAATAAAGCAGAACCGCCTTGAACCGTTAATTGGGTTCCTCCGTTGTCCATGGTAAAGAGGACTTCATTGGTTGCCCCGTTGTATTGGATGGCCATTCCATCCCCATTACCTCCGGTTTCAAACAGGAGGTCGGTATCCCCATCAGCATCGGGACGGAACCAGATTTCCCAGGTTGCGGAAGCATCCGATGGATCACCGGCCAAGGTTGATAAGGTTGCAAGGTCTCCTACTCCACTTCCGGTAAACAGATAAGCATTGGATATTCCCTGAATACTATTGCCCGGAACACTAGCGGCAATGTTTTCCAGGATAATGCCGGTTCCAAAAGAACCGCCAAAGTTAATATTGTGGGAGCCGACTCCACCTTCCCAGATCTGGGGATTAGCATCCATGGCGGTTTCGGCGTTGAAATCAAGCGTCGCACCTAAGCCGGCACCTAAACCACCAAAAGTGGTAACCCCAGTTACATCTAAGGTTCCCAGAGGAACAGTGCCTCCTACAGTTTTGCCAAACTGAGCATTACCAACTATTTGCAGGTTCTCAGCACCGGGAGAAGTTGCATCCAGGTTTTCAAAGAACGAGACCAGGTTTCCATCCAGAACGGTGTTGGCTCCTAGTTCTACCGGATCACCATATTGTTGGTCCTCAGAAGTGGTAATACTCCCGCCGTCGATGTGGGTCGTCCCGGAACCATTAAAAATGGTCAAACTTTGGAGGGGTGTGATATTTCCAACCGGACTGCTGAAAGTGGTATCCCCATCAAAGTCAGCCGATACAGCCCTCGAGCCGTCGAGAGTATCATTAAAGGAGGCATTGTTTCCAATAAAGTCAACATCGGCAATCACCTCAACCGCATCATTGTAAGTCTGATCACCAGTAGTTGTGACAGAGATAGCACCCCCGCCTCCGGCTAACGAGGCAATCTCCCCAGCAGTCAACACTCGATCCCAGATGCCAACCTCGTCGATCAAACCGGTCCAGTCACGGTCACTATGATCTTGACCAATCTCGACATCTCGAATGGACGTGTTGATCCCTTGTTCTTGTACTGCGCTAATGGTTTCTAGTTGCCCGTCCACGTAAAGAAGGACATCATTAACATTGGGTGAACCATCGTTCGCAAAAGTGGCTGCAACGTGGTGCCATTGGCCGTCCCGAATGTCAGTGCTTCCAACAATAAAGCCGCCGTTCACTTCAACACGAATCGCTCCCACAGTGCCATTTCCAGATTGCACTCGGAAAATCCATTTTTCTGTTGGGTCATCTGTTGCCCAACTCATAATGGCTTGGTCATCGCCTCCGACCGGATCAAACATTACCCAGGCTGCCATTGACCGATCATTGGTCCCCGTGACCCCTGGATAGCCAATTAAATCGACGTGATCCGCATCATTTTGGATATCGATCGCATTGCCGACGATTCCGGGTACCGGATTTCCGGTGGAAAGGTTTCCGGTCAAAGTACCATTTCTGCCATTTCCGGACTGGTCCGGAGTCTGATTCGCACCAGGAACTCCAATCACGTCGAATGGCAGGTAGGCTTGCAAACCGCCAGGTAAAGAACCCACGGTTTGCGGTGCCGAGCCAAAATCTGTAGTTCCAGCTGAGTCGGTGGTAAGGTCCGCAAGAGGACTATTTTCCCCGACATCACCTTGAAAATTGGTGGTTCCAGGGGAATTAACGGTCAGCATTCGGGAGGTGCCGTCTGAATCCACAGTGCCCGCGAAGGTCACATTGGCACCGTTTACGGTAAGGTTATCATTAAGGACAACGGCCCCATCATAAACTTGATCTTCGCCGGTGGTGACCGTTGTGTTGTTCACATTAATGGTCCCGGAGGTGACATTCAGATTGCCGGTGAGATTCGGATCGACATCAATGTTTACCTGGTCGTCATCATCACCGTTGACAGTGAAGTTGGGAGTAGTCGATCCGTTAAATCGGACGGATTCAAATGTTGGGCCATCGAACAGAAGGTCGCTTCCGATGGTCGACAACGTGCCGGTGTGTGGACCTGCAGGCAAGTCGGTTAGGTTAATGATAAGGGTATCAACGGTGCTGTCGACAAAATCCGGCGCCGCATCCGAATTTCCTAAATTGATCGGCTCCAGCCCGGTATAGGTGATCGTGGCTCCATCGATGTCAATCGTGCCGGAGTCGATGCCGGTGTGATCGACTATAGCTGTGGTAATCGTGCCACCATCAATAAACAACTCGTCGTTGTCGGCACCACCATTAAAGGTGATGTCCAGGTCAAAGAAACCACCACCAAAACCGTAGTCGATAGTAAGAGTATCATTCAGGTCATGGCCATTGATAGTTAGGCTATTCAACAAGGCAAGAGGAGTAGCCAGGATTGGATCTAATCCTGGAGTACTTAGGTCCGAATCCACAAGAGTGGCTCCCGAACCCGGACCATCGGTCTGCCAAACTTCAATAATGCCGAAGCTATCTTCGCGGACAAGGAAATGGTCTACCAAATTCACGCCTGGGGCGTCATTGTCGTCGCCGTCAATGATTGGATCCGCATTCAAGGAAAGCTCGACATCATTTCCTCCATCCAGGAGGTAGGAGATCTGTAGGGGCTTGCCATCTTCAATAAATTCAAATCCTTCTGTCAATGGGACCACTACTCCATTAACCATGCCATTAAAGATTCCACTATGAGGTTGGCTGCCGTCAAGAATTACATAAGGTCCTGCGCCGGGAAGGTCACCGACATCCAGATCGAGCAAAGCACCATTAATATCAACCGGACCGCTGGATACAATTCGGTCGTGATCTGATAGATTGAAGTCGATGTCAACGTTGGTGCGTTCATCCAAGTTTAACGCTTGGGTATTGAGAGTGCCGACCGTGCCGTCACCAGTGTCATCTAGCAAGTTATTGTCACCCGGAGATATTTCTGCTCCGTCATCACCAATTTCCCGAACTTGGAATCCGGATATGGAGGCCGGGCGGATGCCGACGATTTGGAAACTGTTTGTAGAACTGACTGCGATGTCCTGAACACCATCTTGAAGAAGTTGGAAGTCAGTGGTATTTGTGAAATTTGCAAAACTCCCGCTGGCAATAGAAATTTCACCGGAGTCTCCACCGCCACCTTCGTAGTAAAAGGCATCCAGTGCGAGGATATCACCAGCGGCTACCGTAAAGGTGCCCACGGTTTGGTCATGACCGGTTGCACCACTAAACCCAATTACTGTGTCACCGGGATTGAATGTCCCGTTGAATTGGTCACCAATTGCGGTGAATCCCGTGTATCCCGGTGCCGACCCTGGAGTCGCTTCGGTCAACTCAATCCGTCGGCCGTCATCGCTACCCATGGAAATGGTGTAGGTTCCGCCGGTATTGAATGCCAGAAAAGCTGTGGTCCGGATACTGTAGTTGCTGGGATCACCTGAACCAAATGGTCCTGGTCCCCCTCCGGGACCGTCGTTGTTAATGGTTTCCGGTGATAGGCTGCCGGGGAAATTGCCACCCCGATAGTTAAAGGTTGTCTCGGTGTCCGAGGTATTAAACTCGACGTCAAACCCGGCGATGTTTCCGGTTTGGGGACCGCCTAGATCTAATGCATCCCAAACGGC
>CAZPPD010000009.1:0-19995 GCA_964588185.1 uncultured Alcaligenaceae bacterium
TTTCCCTTTGGCTTTAAGGTCACCTTTAAGCTGCAGAATGGTGACTCCCGAGGACTTCAAATCATCTATCAGGGACTTGTTCTCTTTGGTTTTATCTTGTAATGCGGCCAGCAATTTCTTGGCTTCGATTTCCGAGGCCTTAAGCTGCCGCCGATGATTGGCAAGAAGATCCGTTAAGGACCGATTTTCCGATTTCTCTTCCTCGTAGGAATTCTTGATGTCTTTGTATTTTTTCTTGGCGCTGTCCAACAATTGCAGGGTGATCTTGAGCTGCTTTTCCGCTTCGCCTGCAGCGGAGGCCCGCTTTTTGGCTTCGCGAACATTCAAAACCCAAAGCAGAATTACACATCACAAGGCACAGCAGAGAACATCCACCATGGAAAGGTTGAAGAGCGACGGGGTTCGGTGGCGAATCATTAAACGGCTCCCTCGTCATTCAAAATCCGGCGGCTTCGGCTCGACAAAATCGCTTTTCCCTCCGCTAAAGGCTGGCGACTTCGGCTACAAAAAACCTAAGCAGTTATCACCAAACGGCGGAACTCCGCTTGGCCTAAAAACCGAAGAACCGGGCCATTTTTGCCAAGTTTGATCCAATCTCCGGCATGGAGCAACTGCAACTTTGTTACTGGACGATCATTGACCCAGGTTCCTTCATGACTGGTGTCATTTAGGAGGTATTTTTGCGGGTCGTAGATTATTTCACAATGCCACTGGGAGATGTTGGGGTAACGCTCGCCGTCAAAGACCAAGTCACAATCCGCACTCCGGCCGATGGTAAAAGTCTTTTCCTGAAGATAAAAGTCTCGCCCATGAAATTGCAAACGGCCCGGCCCCGCTTCCAGAGGTTGCGGGCTGGGTAGAGGGCCGACGTCTTCCAAGTGGGTATCCTTGATCTGTCCATGTTGAAGACAAGAACCCACCCAATGGGCTCCCCGTGGAGACGAATCCGCACTCAACAATATCACTCTTGGCGGGACCGGATTCTGCGGCTGATTGATAAACCGTTCGCGGCTTTTAGGTTGCTTTTGCACATAAACGGAAGGCTTGCGGTTTTGCTCCACCTCCATCCAGGTATCGATCACATGCTCCACCCCGTTCGCCAATCCGGGAAGGTTGGCAACTTGAGCGGTTAGTAGGATGGTGGAAAATTCCATGGGCCAGGAGGTGCTTAGCAGCCGGGATATCTCACCAAGAATAGGTCTGACCAGGCTTTCACAGAAACCTTCAATATCCTCCGACTGCAGAACCAGTTGTTGAAACCAATTGGAAGTCTGGAACGAAACATTCGCCGGCCGATTCTGCCAATAACTCTCCAGAATACCTTCCAATTGCAAGAACAGTGCTTGTTCGGCGGTGGGGAACTCCCGGGGATCTCGCCGTGATTGCAAAATACAACAATCGGAAAGGGCATTCAAAAGCCGGTTTTTCCACTGACGCAGCCCGAGATTCTCCAGAAAAGTGGTGTTGGTGAGATAAACCTTTTGATCCGTTAGCTGCAAAACCGAAATCCACAACGAATGGTCGTCGGCGTCGATAAGCAGGGCATTGCCTTTCCAACCATACTCGGCAAAGGAAGACAACCCATTGGCCAAGGGACTCACCATGGTGCCGATAAGGGGATACTGTTCTTCTCGGGCAAGGCGATTGATCACTTGGATTTGGCCGTGTTCCAAATAAGGCGGTAAGGAAAAAGTGACCCCCGCGTGTTTGGTTGCCAGCGGTTGCAGGTGTTGAAAAGCCAGGCTCAAAGCCTGGACACAATCGAATTCCTGGCGCTTTCGTCCCCACCATCCACGCCGTGGCTTTTTCTGTTCCTGAATAGAGGAGAGGAGATTCTGGTAAATAAGATGAGAGTGCGTTCGGCAATGGCGGAATCCCTCTGCGCCCAGCTTTGGATTGCCGCTTTCCAGGCTAACGATCAGGGGCAAATCGCACGAATTCCCCTCCAGCGTCACCGGTAATGGATATTCACCACCGGCGGCACTGACTCCCCGGATACGGGTATCATTCAGATCGAGGCTGAGTAGGGTCATCTAGCACCACGGCCACTCATTGCCGGACGTTTGGCGAAATCCTGGGAGGTAAATAGCGCCGGGCTGTTTCCCTCTCCCAAGGATTCCGGTTCATAAAGGCGATTAATCAAGTGTTCCACACAATATTGCTGACAGTCAATAACCAGACTTTCCTCATCTCTCTGAACGGCATGCAGGAAAAACATTACGACCAGACTTAACACCAGGGCAATAAAGGTAGTATCAAAAGCTACGTTAAGATTAGCCGTCGCGGAGGATAACATGGTGCTGAGAGCATCTTCTCCCTGGGCTCCGGCGGAGGTCAACGAACCTGCCAATCCGCGAACGGTACCGAGAAAGCCTATGGCCGGAATGGCCCAGGCCAAATATTGAACCGTTGCCATGGAGGAAACCATGCGCCCTTGATCCACTTCTCCTTGAACGCGGACAATTTCGGCGACATCTTTGCTGGAGCGGCTGACGGCATATTTTCCCAATGCTAACCGAATCATATTTCCCAGAATGAACGGTCCTTTTTCGCGCATTAGTTGCTCCGACCGGCGCTGCAAAGGCCGGGCATCTTCGTGCAGGATTCTCGTGCCATCTTCGGTCGGTAAGATAGGGAGTTTGAATGCTCGACGCTGACGAAGGACTTCCCAATAGTGGCTTAGGAGAATTAACCCGGCCCAGGTAAAGCAGCAATAACAGACAATTTGCTCCGGGCCCAGGAGAAGCTTTCCCCAGCGGGCAGCATCCCAATTGGAAAACATGCCTTCATTGTCAACCGAGAACCATTGCCATAAGGGAAAACAAATGGCCCCGACAATGGCGATTGTTAAGACCAGTAAAGGCCATTCTCGAGTCGGCCGTTGTGAAGGGGTTACCGCCATGATTGACATCCTCTTCTGCTTTTTCCATCGGTCTGTATATCCATCGGTTTGACCGGAATGGGATATTGAAACCTTTATTGTGGGTGAGAATGATGAACTTGGCTAGAAAATAAACAGAAATAAACAATATTTCCAATTAACCAAGCATTAGAGATATGGTTGCAGGTTTATCTACAAGAAAATAGGTCATTAAACCTTGGTTACTTTCCAAAACTGAAAAATATTTGTCAAGCCATCTATCCAGCGTCCGTATTCTATGCACAGAAAAAAGCGGAAATCGTTTATTTACTTTGACGATGGGAAATTATCCCTGATTCTTCCAAAATAACCCGCATTTTTTGTGCATTTTCCTGGGAAAGCGGGCCGACGGGGGACCGGCAAGGACCAATAGAACTTCCCATCAAAGATAGGGCAGCCTTCACTCCACTGGGCATCGTCCCCAAACCCAAACTCAAGCGGATTGGTGTCAGCCGGCTTTGAGCAGCCTTGGCCGCAGAATAATCCGCCCGTTGACAAGCGTCGTAGATTTCCACAATCAGCCGCGGAGCAATATTCCCGGTCGCGGGTACCGCTCCCTGGGCGCCGGAAATCAAAGCGTGAAAAATCAACGTATCTCTTCCCATCAAAACGCTAAAATCATCGGGAACGGCCCGGATGATTTCGTTGGTATTTTGCAGGTCCCCGCTGGAATCTTTAATGCCAAGGATATTGGGAATTTCGGCCAGGCGGGCCACCGTTTCCACCTCAATGCGAACCCCGCCGCAAGTTCCGGGGTTGTTGTAAAGCATTAGCGGGAGACTGGTATTTTCGGCAATGCGGCGGAAATGACCGAAAATCTCCTGCTGGGTGGGCTTAATGAAATAGGGTGTTATTACCGAAACTCCGTCCACCCCTTCTTTTTCGGCCATCTTGGTAAGGCGGACTACCTCGCGAGTGGTTTCCGCACCGGTTCCGGCAAACACGGGAACCCGCCGGTTCACATGAGACACCGCAGTAGCAATCACCGCTTGTTTCTCCCGTTCATCCAGGGCGTAGAATTCACTATTGGTTCCCAACACGAATATGCCATGAACTCCCTCGGAAATGAGGTGGTCGAGAAACCATTTCAGTCGAGGCAGATCCAAATCTTCGTTGGCCTGCATCGGCGTAGCAACAGGAGGGATGATTCCGCGAATTTCCATAACATTCCTCAATAAGGAAAGAAATTTATCTATCTTATTCTCTAAAGAATCTGGGAAAATTCCAGTCTAAGCTTGGCCGATCTTAAAGTACCTCAGCCCTGCGCAGCCGGCCGGGGTCTACCGCAAATCCCAATCCATGCCCCGTTGGAATTTGTACGACTCCTCTTCGAACTTCGTTCGATTCACGGTATTCCTGATGTGGACCGATGTTGGGAACCACCGAGGCCAAGTGTAGCATCGGCGTAGCTGCGGCTCCGGTTTTAGGACTGTGGGGAGTGATCGATAAACCCGCTGCTCGCGCCATGTTTGCCAGCCGCAAGGTCCGCAATAGTCCACCGTTATAATAAACATCCGGTTGGATCAGGTTGACCGCTCGATTGCGGATCATCCATCGCCAGCGCGGCAGGCTGGAGTCTTGCTCGCCGCCCGCCAACGTCATCTCCAAAGCATCCGCCACTTGCTTGGTTTGCTCATGTTCTTCCCAAGGGCAAGGCTCCTCAATAAAACCCACTTGATGTTGCTGCAGAAAGCGGCCAAACTCGATAGCTTCTCTGGGTGTGTAAGACCCGTTGGCATCCACATAAATTGCCACGCCATCTCCCAAAGTTCGCCTTGCCAATTCGATCATCGCTCGATCGCGCCGGGATTGGGCAGGGCTGTTCCGCATTCGCAATCCCACTTTGAGTTTGACGGCGCGGGCTCCCGTCCGAGCTAAAGCTCGCCGCGCCGCATTGACTTCCTGTTCAGGAGTACTGTTGCGATTGAACCGGGAGATATAAACCGGGATCTCGGTCCGCCTAACGCGCCCAAGTAAAGCACCCGCAGGTCTGCGGCCGATTTTTCCCAGCATGTCCAACACCGCCAATTCCACGTGGGCAACGGCATTCCAAAATGGCATCCCGGCGTATTTGTAGTTGCTTTGGTGAGTGTAAACGCCTTTAATCAGGGATTCCAATTCCCGGGCATCTTTATTGACGAAGAAAGGGATCACCCGGCGTTTCAACAGCGATAGCAAGTCCAGGAGCCGATTACCGGCAGCCAATCCGACTGCCCCTTCTGTGGATTGGACGCGAACGAAGAGATCCTCCCCAACCCGAATCCCCTCAACCGAGCGAATCCGCACCGGTTCGGAAAAGGTGTTTCGCAGATTTAATTCCGGTAAGTTTTCTGCGGCGTGTTCATTTTGATTGGGCTCATTGCCTGTGGAAATGTTGGACGATATTCCGCCGAGTACGCCCAAGGATATTTTGCTAAAGCTTCGACGGTTCATTTGCTAAGGTCCTATGCTGAAAATTTCCAATGTCAATTTTTTCTGGTAATGTCGTAATGTTGCTGTTTTATCATTGGTCGAACAAAGAAACCATTCTGATTGTAGATGGTAAAAGATTTCTTAACAGGTAAACCGGGCGGAAGATAAAGAGCAAATCCGAAACCTTCGAGGAAAAATGATGAAGTTGTCCGATGCAGGAAAGAAGGTGATTTCTCTAGGGGAAGCAATTCGTCGGCTATCCTTGTGTATTGACACAGCCGTCCGAAATCATTTGATCAACGTCCATGGAATTGTAAATCCCTGGCCACCTTCAGCAGAAAAAATTGAAAGGCCTCTATGCGAATCACTTTCCTAATGCTTTTTATTTGCCCCTTTCTCTGTGCCAAAGGTCAGGCTCAACCCGGCAAATTTCAACGCCTCGAGTACCGTAATCCCGGCTTGGTTGTGGACCTCGGGGTCGGACTTTGGGCTTGGCCTTTGCCCATGGACTATGACAACGACGGGGATTTGGACCTGGTGGTTTCCTGCCCGGATGTTCCTTATAACGGCACCTACTTTTTTGAAAATCCCGGCGGGCAGGAGAAAATGCCTATCTTCAAGCCCGCTGTTCGAATTGATCGAGGATATCGCAACATTTGTACTTCCCATTTGGATGAAAAGGTTCGACTGCTCATTCCAGGATTTGAACTCTCCACTGATCGGAAATCATTTGGGCAACGAAAAAGAATCTATCCGAAACAAAAAGTCCACCGCAGCCAAGGCAGAATTCGGGCCAATCAATGGAAGTATGCGGATTACGATAGTGACGGGGCATTGGACTTGGTCGTCGGCATTGGTGATTGGGGAGACTATGGCTGGGACAACGCCTTTGATGCGAAAGGCGAATGGACGCGGGGACCTTTACATGGATATGTCTACTGGATCCGCAATCAAGGGACTTCCGGCAAGCCCAATTATACGCGACCAAAGAAGGTGATTGCAGGGGGGAAGCCGGTCGATGTTTTTGGGATGCCTTCACCCAACTTTGCCGACTTTGACGGCGACGAAGACCTTGATCTGCTCTGCGGAGAATTTGTAGACGGTTTCACCTACTTCCAAAACATTGGGACTCGCAAAGAGCCCAAGTACCAAACCGGAAAAAAGCTCCTGCTCGGCAATCAACCGCTGGTGATGGACCTGTGCATGATTGTCCCGGTGGCGATTGATTGGGATAAAGATGGCGATGTCGATTTGGTCGTTGGACAGGAGGATGGCCGGGTGGCATTGATTGAACATACCGGAAATACCAGTGATGGAATGCCTATTTTCAAAGAGCCAAAGTTCTTCCAACAGCAAGCGGAAAATGTAATGTTCGGGGCACTGGTTACTCCAGAGAGTTTTGATTGGGATGGCGATGGCGATGAGGATCTCATCTGTGGCAATACCGCCGGTTACATCGGGTTCATCGAGAATCTGGACGGAAAAAATCCGCCAAAGTGGGCAGCTCCCGTCCGCTTGAAAGCTGAGGGAAATACCATCCGGATTATGGCAGGGCCCAACGGCTCGATCCAAGGTCCCTGCGAGCGAAAGTGGGGATATACCACATTAAGCGTTGCCGATTGGGATCATGATAAACTCCCGGACATTGTAGTGAACTCCATCTGGGGAAAATTGATTTGGTTTCGCAACATCGGCACTCGAAACAAACCCAAACTCGCCAAGGCAGTTCCCATCGAAGTTCAATGGAAAGGCAAAGCTCCGAAGCCCGCTTGGAACTGGTGGAGTCCGAAAGGAAATGAATTGGTGACGCAATGGCGAACTACTCCGGAGGTAGTGGATTGGAATCGGGATGGGCTCAACGACCTGGTGATGCTCGACCACGAAGGCTACCTGGCTTTCTTCCAAAGAAAACGGATTGGGAAAAAGTTGGTACTGCTTCCGGGCAAGCGAGTATTTCAAGGCGGCACCTATGACCGAAATCACCGGTTGTTATCCAAGAAAACAGATCTACTCCGGCTCAATAACGGCACCGCGGGAAAAAGTGGCCGCCGCCAGCTTTGCTTTGTCGACTGGGACAAAGACGGCGAGCTTGACCTGCTCATCAACAGCCGCAACGCCAACTTGATGCGGAATGTTTTGCTAAAAGATGGCCCATGGATTTTCGAAGACCAAGGACCTTTGGGAAAAGACCGGCTGGCAGGTCATGCCACCCATCCCACAACAGTTGATTGGGACCGGGATGGGAAGCGAGAACTCCTGGTGGGTGGCGAAGATGGCTTTTTCTATTACTTGGGCAAGGAAGTTAATCAGTTCAAGCGAGTAAACTTTCCCCGCTTTGTGATTGAGGGAAGGAACTTCGAGATAGCAACTCTTACCACCGGTAGCAAAGCATTTTCCAATCGGAATTATGTCTGGATGAAGGTGCCAAAAGAACTGCAAGGATTCAAATACACCCGTACTTCCGGGGGAGAGCCTGCTACTGTCGCCGTCGTGGCAAAAGAAAATAGCAACATTCGAATTGGAACGGCTGTTTCCCAAAAAGGCATCAACCTTAAGGGTTGGGAGCCGGTTAAGAAACTTCGGTTCCAGTATTCAGATCGCGGCAAAACGGAAATTCAGGTCTTCGAAAGAAATTTAGAAGCAGGAGAGCGATTAGCCATTCCGCAAGGGAATTGGTCCGGCGGATTGGTGCTGATCCAGAACGAAACTGAATGAAGCACCCTATTACCCTTGCGGTTTTTCCTTTCTACTGAAGTAATATTGATCCATCAACTCGGTAGGTAAGCTAAGGTTAAAGGAGATGCTGATCCGGTCCTCCTGCTCTTTGCCTTGATCTACTTTGTGTTCAATCCAGGCAGGAAACAGGAGTAAATCCCCCGGCAAGGGCTGGACGGCGAGAACCCGGTGGAAAAATTCATTGTATTCCCGAAGAAAAGCATCTAACTGGATGAAAGTGGAGGATGGTCTTTCATCCAGGAAGCGAATCGGTCCGCTGTATTGCGAGCAGCGAATGTAGAAAGCCCCGGAGAGAATATTAAAGTTCGGGATTGGAAAGCCCCAATGACGGTGGGCAAAATTAATATCGGTTCCCCGGTTTATATTCGCCCACATTGTGTTTAACACCGGTTGGTTGCCCTGAACCTCGAGTCCCCAGTCATTGCAAACACGAGCTGCCTTTTCCCGAATATAGTTCGCCAAAGGGAAAAACGCCTCAACTTCCATGAGCTTCATTTTGGACTGCCAGCCGCCGATATTGGAGACTTTGGTTCCTTGCGGGTCTTTTTCTCTCTCGAAGTAGACTGCCTGTTCCAACGCCGACAAGTCGAGCGTAAAATCCCGTTCAAACCTCCAGATAGGAGTAATGAAGTTGTTATAACGAGTGCCGTTATGTCCGAGTGTCATCGATGAAATCACCCTTCAATTATGTCTTCCCATGCCGGCGTGGACTGATGCGAACGGCGGCTTTAAAGAATGGGGGATGCTATTAATTAAATTGGATGAAAATTATTGTAAATCACTGTTTTGGACAAAGAAAGCATTTTGATTCTCTTGTAGAATACAGTCTTCCCAGCACCCGAAACCGCTTAGTAAAGGCTTGGATTTGATATGCCTTTGGATTGGTCTCCACTTAAAGATTTATTTACCCAAAAAGACAAGTTCCTGCTAACCACTCATGTTCGCCCCGATGCGGATGGTTTGGGTTCGAAACTCGCCTTGGCAGAAGTTCTTGAGAGGGCAGGCAAAACCGTGCAAATGGTGATCGCCAGCAACTGGCCGCCCCGGTATGATTTTTTGGACCCGGAGAGGCAAATTCAGCGTTATCAGCATCCCGGAGAAAATCTCAAAGATTCCGAAGTGATAATCATTCTGGATACCGGCACGTGGGGGCAACTCGGAGACTTCGCCCAATTTGTGAAGGAGTCGCCGGTTCCCAAAGTGGTTATCGACCATCATGTTTCTCAAGATGATATCGGAGCAATCCAGCTGGTCGACATTTCTGCCGAGGCAACGGGCAGATTGGTATTTGAGGCGATTGAGGCATTGGCATTACCTCTACCCGAATCCGCCGCCAATATGCTGTTTGCTGCTTTGGCCATGGATACCGGTTGGTTCCGCCATTCCAACACTTCGGCAGCAACTTTTTCGCTGGGTGAAAAGTTAATGCAAGCAGGAGCCAATCCCACTAATCTTTATGAGCACCTTTTTGAACAGCAATCCTTGGCCCGAATGCTTCTCACCGGTTTGGTATTGGCTCGGATGCAAACCAAGCTGGACGGCAAGGTGGCTTATACGGAATTACACCGCCAGGATTATAAAACGACCGGAGCGTTACCTCAGGATTCAGAAGACTTGATCAATTACCCCCGCAGTTTAGCCGGGGTAGAAGTAGCTGTTATGTTTATGGAACAACCCGAAGGCGGCATCAAAGTGAGTTTCCGGTCGCGATCTTTGGTGGATGTCTCTCAAATCGCCGAACAATTCGGCGGCGGGGGGCATCGCCGAGCTTCTGGTACGATTATTCACGATTCGATGGAAAGCGTTCAGGCGAAAGTGATCCAAGCAGTTTCCCTCGCTTTAAACAAAGGGTCTTGAGAAATTTGCGAAAACCCGGTAAAAGTTACTTTGTTCACAGTAACTACTTAAGTGGTTCATTGCAGTTGGAATGTGGTCTGGTACATTTTAGTGCTAAGCCCCTTTTCGGGCCGTTCCGGAAAAATTAACCTGACTCCTTTTAGTCGACTTTCCATCTGCAATGAAGGTTGATTTCATCCCTCCTGTAAGGTCGCATTATGTCCCCTCCCAATGGATCTTTCGGCGAACAAAACCAACACCAACATCCAGAGCCGCCTGAAAAACTCACGGGCCGCCGCTCTTTTCTCCGCTGGTGCGTTCATGGTTTAGGTGGTTTGTTTACAATCTTTCTGGCGATTCCGATTGTCAGCTATATCATTGACCCGCGCAATCGCAAGGCTTCGGGGAGCAACTTCAAGGACGTCGCCCAGTTAAATGATCTACCGGTCGGCCAACCAAGAGAATTTGTTATTCGGGAACAGCGGCGGGATGCCTGGACCTTGTACCCCAATGAAGTGGTCGGCCGCGTGTTTCTTATTCGAGAGGGAGAGGGAGTCGAAAATCCAGGGCCAAATGACCAACCACCGGTGAAAGCGTTTACGACAATTTGTCCCCACTTGGGATGCTCGGTCAACTTCACGGGAGACTTATCCGGAAACCAAGCTGCTTTCCTTTGCCCCTGCCATGGCGGCCGGTTTTCCCTGGATGGGAATCGGATTGAACCGGAACATAATCCTGCCCCCCGAGCCATGGACTCGTTGAATGTTCGCTACAAGCCGGGCAATCCCAGCATCGTTCAAGTGGAGTACGAAAAGTTCTATCAAAATACACCGGAAAAGAAGGAACGGACTTAAGGGTTGGAACTCCGAAATCTGCAATCAACCGAATTGACAAGCCTTTGGAAACCTCAGTCATTTTAATTAAGGAATAAACGTGGGATTAGGTAGCTGGTTTGAGCATCGTTCCGGCTTTCGGAAATTCATGAGTGCAATGCTCCTCGAACATATTCCGGGGGGAGCACGCTGGCGCTATGTTTGGGGTAGTTGCCTGTCGTTTGTTTTTTTGTTGCAGGTGGTGACCGGCGTTCTGCTGATGACTTCCTACAGCCCCAGCAGCCAAACTGCGTGGTCGAGCGTTTATTACATCCAATATCAGATGGATTTCGGTTGGTTGATTCGAGGCCTCCATCATTACGGTTCTCAGACAATGGTGGTGCTTCTTGGATTGCACATGCTGCAAGTAGTCATCGCGGGTGCTCACCTGCCGCCACGGGAGTTGAACTGGTGGTTGGGTTTGGTGCTGATGGGATTGACCTTGGGTTTGAGTCTGACCGGCTATCTTCTCCCTTGGGACCAAAAAGGATTCTGGGCAACGCAAGTAGCAACCAACATTGCCGGGGGCATGCCCCTAATTGGGCCCTGGTTGCAAAAAATCATCATTGGGGGACCGGAATACGGTAATGCTACGCTAACCCGCTTCTTCTCCTTACATGTGGCCATCCTTCCCGGACTGCTCATCCTGTTTTTGGTTGCTCATATTGCTTTGTTCCGCCGCCACGGGGTTACCTATCCGGGATATCCCAAGAAAACCGGGCAAAAAGATGGGTGGTTCTGGCCGGAGCAAGTTTTTCGCGACCTGCTGATTAGCTTGATCATTTTCGGGGTTATGTTGTTCCTGGTTCTGAACGGCCATAGCCATGCGCTAAATCAGGGAACACCTCCAAGCGGAGAGGAAGCCTCCCTCTACCAGCAATGGGCCAAAGCCGGCCAAAAAGGGTATGGGGCAAACCTGGATGCTCCTGCGGACCCGTCCCGCCCTTATCCCGCTCGGCCGGAGTGGTATTTCCTGTTTCTCTTCCAGCTTCTGAAATATTTCGAAGGGGATCTCATCCTCATTGGAACTTTGGTTATACCGGCTTTGGTTGGTTTCGTTTTATTCTTGCTGCCATTGTTAGGAGGCAGCATATTTCGCCGCGTGGGACAGGCAATAGGCGTCATAGCTGTTCTTTGTTTGTTGGTTGGGGTGGGAACTTTGACCTGCTTAGCTATCGCGGATGATATGCCCAACGAAGTTCCTCATGGGTTAATGACCCGGATTGGCTTGATTATTCTTCCGGCTATTGGCGGCTTGTGCCTAATTCATTTGTTTGTGACCGGGGTGCTCAAACAAGGCAAAACCCGAAAAGTTGTGGCGGGAATCGGAGCAATAACGATTTTGGCCGTTCTTTTGTGTACCGGTGGGTTAATCTACGCAGCTATTAACAATGTCATTCCAACTCAAATTGAGGATTGGGTTCAGCAGAAGATTAAGGAAGAAGAACGGGGAACTGAGGAAAGCGAAAAAGCCTTTGAGGAAAAACTCCAGAACGCTGCGGCATTTCAGAAGGCCTTGGAAGAAGCCAACGAGGAAGCGGCACGGGCAGTCGAACTAGCTAGTCAAGGGATTCCGCCCCAGGGATCGGTCTACCTCCTGCAACGAGATCCCAAGTCGCAATTTAAGCCCTTGTTCATGAAGAATTGTGCCAGTTGCCATAGCTATGGGGAATTTCCGTTAAATGAGGCACCTTCGTTCAAGACTAGCGAACAGGACGGCTTTAATGATCCCAAAAATCCGCCCAAGTTTTACGCTTCGGACCTGGCCGGCTTTGGAACTCAGGATTGGATCTACCGATTTCTCCTTGATCCGGGACATGAACGTTTTTATGGTCGAGTAAAAGACCATTATGGAGAACCGGTTTTTGGCACGATGAGCCGTTATGTCAAACGGTGGAAGCGCAAACACGGGAAAGAATACGAAAAAGACGCGGAGTTGATTTCCAAATGGTTGGCATCGCATCCCAACGGCGAAGAAAAATGGGAGGATCCGGACTTTAATAAAGCCTTTAAGCTTTACAGCGAAAAATACGATTGTATGGGTTGTCATGGTTATGGAAAAGTTCCAGCTTATGACGCTCCGTCCTTGACCGGATATGGGTCCCATGATTGGCTGGTGAAAATGATCAGTCATCCTGCTCACCCATCCATGTATGGGACAAGCAATTTCGGCATGCCCTCTTTCCGGTCCTTGTCGGGAGTCGATTCTATTCTTATGAAAGAAGCCTCCCGGAAACTGATTGAAAATGTTATCAACAAATCCAAAGGGGCAACACAATCTACGAAACAATATTTGTTAACCATCGGGCGCAACCTGGATAAGAATACTGAGCCCCAGCATGGCGGAGTTTTTGTCTCCTGGGATCCGGATTATTTGGTAGAGTGGACTCGGAACAAGAAAAAAGGCCAAGGCATAGCCTATATTTTTGGAAAGGATGGAAAGACGCCGGCTCCTATTGCAGCAAAAACTCTTCTATTAAAGATTGATAGTCCCCAAGAGGATTCACCGGTCGAGTTGGAGTTAACGGCGTTACCGGAGAAAAATGATCCCGAGAATCAAAGTTCCCGGTTTAAAGTCCAAGGCAAAATCCTGGAAACCTCGCAAGATCTGGACGGAAAATTGTCCGGAAAGATCGGCGAAAAGGAGTACCAAGGGACGCTGGATGAATCGGCAAGATATCCTCGTATTTTAAGCTATGCTGAACTTAGCGACATCAATCGGGAAATGCTGATCCGCTTTTTCGTTCAGGATTATCGAGTAGTATTCGGAGCCGGAATCACCAGAGTGAAGAAGAAAGAATAGAGAACCATTGAGCGAGGTGCCTTTCTCCCGGTTGATTGTTGGAACCAAACGGTTTCTCGCCCAGACAAAAGAAATGGGAGGCTTCCCAGTTTTGGCCTTGCCATTGACCCGTTTGTGATCTTGATAAAGGAGGAATCTATGAAAATTGCCCTGAAATTATCCTTTGTTGCTGCTTTGGTACTCGGTATCGGCAGCGTGGCCCTGTTTACCAAAACCAGCAATGCCGGATCTGAAGAAGCTGCATTGCGGAAAAAAGTCCAAGCCATCGCCGATGCTGTAAAAAAAGGCGATATGAAAACCGCTAAGTCCTTAGCCTCCAAACTTGCCAAGGCAGAAGAGGAAGTTTACTACGTGATGCTGACGATGAAGCCTCGGAAAAAGAAAGGCTTTGGAGTTGGCGAAAAGGCCGGAGATGTCATTCCGGACGGAATCGAATTGAAGATTCGCGCCATGGCTCGGGACTTGATGTCCAGTGCAAAGCTGAAAAAAGAGACCGATGCCTTGGAAGAGATGGCTTACCGGGTGGTTGCCATTGGCCTGATTTCCGATGAATTGCCCCCGACCCGAGACCGGGGTAAAAAGACCAAAGCAGCCTGGCTTGCTCACAACAAAACCATGAAAGAAGCTTCCATGGAACTTATTAAAGCAGCAAAGTCCGGTGCTCCCGCTACGGTTAAAAAGGTCGCTGCGAAAATCAATAGCTCCTGCAACAACTGCCATTCTATTTTCCGTTAAGATGGCAACGAACCAGCAGTCAAGAACACAAGCCCTTTTCCTTTCGGTCAAGGGCTTATTTTTTTTCTTCAGACCCTTAGGCCTCCCTTTTAGCGACGTCGAAGGTATCGACCGGGTATGGTTCTAAACCTCACGGGAGAAGAGGGAGAAACTCCTGAATGTTTCATTATCCTTTCGATGGTCATATGGCCGGAAACACCCGTCGTAAAAGATCCAAATGTGGCACCCGGAAATGCACCTGGAGCTACCAAGCCGGGGGTATAGCCCGGATGGATAATACCGGTTCCTGGAGTGACGAATCCAGGAAAGGTATATCCCGGTGTTACGCCCACCCCGCCGATCATTGCACCTCGATGAAAGCCAATAGAAACTTTCTTGCGAACGGTGATGGGGTAGGAAGCCTGTGCCTGGGTTGCCATGGCGGCCAATAGCATCAATGCAATCATTGCGATCAAAGTTTTCCTCATTGCTTTATTCCTTTCGGATTAGGTTGGTTATGTTGTCGGGGCTACTTTGTTCACCCATACTATTGCCATTCGAAACCCGAGCGGACACGAATTAGAGGAATTAGTGCGTATACATTGCCGAATGAATTGGTGAAGCTATCGTAAGAGTAGGCGTCGTTATTTCTTTGATCGAAAAGGCAGGCCAATGGATCCGATTACACTTTTAAATACACTCTCCCGAGTAATTCATTTGGGCACGGCAATTGTGCTTGTTGGCGGGACGGTTTTTATGTACTTCGTGCTTACCCCGGCTGCGGAAAAACTCCCTGAAGAGGAACACAACAAGTTACGAGATAATATTCTCAACAAGTGGCGCGTTTTTGTTTACACCGGGATTACGCTGTTCTTGATTTCCGGTTTTTACAATTATCTGGGATATTTAGTCACCGGAACCCCGAAACCGGAGCGGCCACCTTTGTACCACGCCTTGATTGGAATAAAGATCCTTCTGGCTTTGGTGATATTCTTCTTCTCCTCAGCATTGGCGGGTCGTTCCCCGGCACTGGAAGGCATTCGCAAGAAACGAAAAATGTGGACCGGGGTAGTAGTGTTATTAGCAGCTTTGGTGGTGATAATCTCCGGATATGTAAAGATCGCGGTGGTAGGAAAAGCTTCCGGGGATACCAGTGAGGAAGTCCAGTCGGAGAACTAAGAGAAAGCGGATTGCTAAAATCAGCGGGCATCGAAAGAAAGATTAGCCGAAAGCCGCCGCCATTAATCTCAAGCCAGTGATGTCAGCACTTTTTCGATTCGTTCCCAGTGTGTTCCTTTCCAAAACGCTTTGCCGCAGTTGCAGCATTGCCAGAATTGATCCACCCAATTGAAACTTCGCGGCGGAACAATGTCTCTGATGTCCTCTTTGCTTACCGCCTGTAAAGTACCGCTGCAAGTGGAACAGCGGGGAGTGAGAATCGGCAGGGAAAAATGGTCGACGACCTTTTGAAGCTGCTCTTCGGTGGAAAGTTGATTGGGCAGTTGCAGAGCAGGCACATCTCCATCGCGGATAATTCCAATCCGAAAGATCCCGGTATCGCAACTCAGTAAAATGCGGTCTTCGCGGCGAGCCAAGCGTATCAGATCCCAGTCATCAATCCCTTCTTGCCAAAAACTATCATATCCGGCAAATCGAAGCCACCGCGCGAGGCTTCCCAACATGGCATCGCACGCAAAACGGATTGGGGAAGGAGATTTCATTTCCAGATTTTCAAGATTTCAAAAGCAAAGTTTAAATTTCAGCCATTATAAGAACTTCTTGGTTAAGGACAAAAGAAGAGCCTTCGGGGTTCTTGACCGTTTTCCAGGCCAAACAGGAATATATTAGAGCAGGTACCTTTTGCCGGAACGGCCCTTTGGGTGTATGCAAAATAGTATCTGACCCCCTGATCCCTTTCCGCCAAACCAGATTGAGTACCGCCCTAGCAGCGACAAGAGGGGTCAGGTAAATTTAAGGCGAAGACCTTTTGCGCCGCTCCGGCAGATGAATCCGATCCCTAACCATCCCATTTGAGAGCAGCCAATGACCGAAACGTCTGCCAGTTTGCTGGAACGATTACGGGCTCAACCGGACGAAACGGACTGGCAACGGCTGGTCAATCTCTATACTCCCCTTATCCGCAACTGGCTGATAAAGCACATGCTTCAGGAACAAGACCGCAATGATGTGGTGCAAGAAGTGATGACGGTAGTCATTCGCAGGATTCCCGAGTTTCAGCACAATCAACGCTGTGGTGCTTTCCGTAACTGGCTGCGGACTATTACAGTGAATTGCCTGCGTGAGTTTTGGCGGTCGCAAAAATATCGGCCTCAGGCCGGCGGCGGGAGCGACTTCAAAAGCTTCCTCGACGAAATGGAAGATCCCGGCAGTCAGCTCAGTCAGGTATGGAATCAGGAACACGATAATCATGTTATGAGCCAACTCCTGCAACTGATTCGACCCTGCTTTGAAACCAAGACCTGGAATATATTCCAAAGGCTGGTCTTGGAGGGAGCATCGCCGGAATCTGTGAGCCGGGAGTTTCAAGTTACGGTGAACGCCGTCTTCATTGCCAAATCTCGAGTTTTAGCGCGGTTGCGGCAAGAATCCAGAGGACTTCTTGATACTATTTGATATAGAGTCCGAATGATGAATCCAAATTCTAACCGACCATGCGTCCTGAAATGAAAACAGCAAACGAATGACCCATCCGGACGGAAAAAAACTGGAAGCTTTCGGCCAGGGCAGGTTAAATCCCCAAGAAATGGAAGCCGTCGCCGACCATGTTTCCAAATGCGACCTTTGCTGTGCGGCCTTGAGGTCGGTTAAGGATGACACATTTATCGAAATTGCCAAGTCTGCAAAAGAACATTACCCCACTTCAGTTTCACCGATGAATGAGACCCACCCATCGCCAAGATCCCCCTCACCTGATGATAAGCAATCTATTCCGGAAGAGCTTAAGGATCACCCCCGCTATGAAGTATTTGGGCTCATTGGGTCCGGCGGCATGGGCATGGTGTACAAAGCTCGCCATCGACTGATGGACCGAACGGTAGCCATCAAGGTCATCCACCGGAAGTTTACTACCGGTTCTTCTGCAGCCAAACGTTTTCAGCGAGAAGTAAAAGCCGGAGCCAAGCTGGACCATCCAAACATCGTCGCTGCCTTTGACGCCGACCAAGCGGGTAACTCTCATTTCTTGGTCATGGAGTTTGTCGAAGGAAAAAGCCTTGACCGAATCCTTGAAGAAACAGGGCCGTTGCCGGTTCCCATTGCCTGCGATTACATATTGCAAGCCGCAACCGGTCTGCAACACGCCCATGAACAAGGCATGGTGCACCGCGATATTAAGCCGCACAATCTGATGTTAACCCCAAACGGAAAAATCAAGATCTTGGATTTTGGTTTGGCCCGCATGGTAGACCCGGACTCTTCCGGGACTTCTCCCAATGCCATCACGGCTCCCGACATGTTGGTGGGAACGCCGGATTATCTCGCTCCCGAACAATCGCGCAGCGGGCGTAGGGTGGATATTCGCAGTGATTTGTACAGCCTTGGATGCACTTTCTATCAGGTCCTGACCGGTTGGCCTCCCTTTGCCGGGGGCAATGCCTACGAGAAATTGGCCAAACACAATGAAGCCAAGCCCATTCCGGTTGATAAACGGCGACCGGATATTCCAGCCCCGGTCGCTGCGATTGTCCACAAACTGTTGGCGAAAAAACCGGAGGACCGTTTTGCCGTTCCGGCGGAACTGGAAAAGGCAATATCCGAATTTTTGGAAAAGATCCAAGCCCAACCACACAAAGCCCTCCCGGTAAACGTTGCCCCAACTGCTCAACCAGGCTTTTCTTTCTCCAACAGGGCAACAATTCCCGGGTCGGCTCCACGGCCCACCTCAAGCTCCGGACGGGGGCGGGTGTTAATCCTACTTCTTCTGATAATGGCGTTCATTGCCAGCGGTATTGCTTCCTGGTATTTCTTTTTCCGGGGCAAGACAACTCCCTCGATTCCTCCCGATGATTCTCCCATGGCAACCGTATTGTATGTTTTGCCCCCGGAGGGGGTTTGGTATCCCGACTTTGCTCCGGTCCGGGATATTCTCGAGAAGAATCGCATGCAAGTAGTGGTGGCTTCTACGCAAAAAGGATTGTGCAAACTTCACCCCAAGTCCGAGGGAAGATCGGTTCGAGCGGAAATCGCCTTGGATGGAACTGTTAAGGCGGAGAAATATGATGCTATCGTATTTGCCGGCTACCATGTCAACGACTTCCTGAGTGAGAATCCCGCCACGAAAAATGTTAGGGATCTGCTTGGCAACATGGTGGAGGTCGAAGGGAAAACCGTGGGAGCCATCTGTTTTGGAATGAAGATTCTTGGGGGTCACAATGTGTTGCGCGGCCTGGATATGCCGGAATCCAAACATTTCCAGGGATCCCAGGATTATAAAGATTACGGGGTAAAAAAGCTTTCCCAGCAAGCAGTGCTGGTACAAGGCTCCATTGTTTTGGGGAGAGGCCCGGAAGAAGCAGAAGAATTTGGGAAGATTTTAGTGGACGTGATCAAGAAGCGTTCGAAACAAAAGAATGATAATGATTAAGCTTTTCTGCCCAGTGTTGCCGCGAATTCGGCACACTCTGGGAAAAATGGCAAAAGGCAGCTTAAACCCCGAAGAGGTTTACTTGGAGGGGCTTCTTTGCGTTTCCTTTGTGAAACCCCTTCGAGGTTTGGATCGTTAATCACCCGCGCAAAATATTGACATGGTCATATCTCTGTCCAAGCACCTGACGGCTTTGGACGCCCAGCCAATTATCCAAAACTGTCGCATAAACCTGGCGAAAATCAGTGTGGAAGCGGAGATTGCCGCGATGGAGATCCGTCAGGCTCGGATGATCCCCCACGAGTCCGGAACGAACGCGACCGCCAACCAACATCATCGGGGCAGCTTCCCCATGGTCCGTTCCGCGGCTGCCATTCTCACGAGCGCGGCGGCCGAACTCAGAGAAGGTCATGACCAGGATTCTTTCCCCATGCCCTCGTTGAGACATATCGCGATAGAAAGCGGTAATGGCACCGGACAGTTGTGTCAACAGATTGGCATGAGCACCTGCTTGTCCTGCATGAGTATCAAAGCCGCCGATGGAAACGTAGAACAATCGCGCACCCAAACCGGCATCAATCAATTGGGCTGCCAAACGCAGGTGGTTGGCCAAGGCATTGTTCGGATAGGGAACACGCGGTTGATAATTGCGGCCAACCTCTTGGAGGCGGCGACTGCTGTCGTAAGTGTTCAGGGAAGTGCGGCGGACGAAGTCCAATAAGTTGTTTTGGCCCTGGTTTTGGCCGCCGGTGATAGCGCGAACCACTTGGCGTTGCTGCTGAATGTTTTCCCGGCCCGTGCCATTGACTTGCAGTCGGAAATCCTGCAGGGAAGTAATGGAGGGCACTCGAACCGGAGCTCCTGTCAACGCCAAGGGAGCCGATTCATTTTCCTGGGCCAAGTGGAAGGAAGCTGCACCCGGAACGGACCGCAATGCCCGGCCGACCCAACCGTCATTCAATTCCCCCGAAGTCCGACCTGCTTGCCAGTAGTCCATCGACCGGAAATGGGATTGCGTCGGATTGGGATAACCTACACCTTGCACGATACACAAAGCGTTATCTTCCAGAAGGCCGCTTAACCCCGTCATGGCAGGATG
>CAZPPD010000010.1:0-19529 GCA_964588185.1 uncultured Alcaligenaceae bacterium
ATTCTTTGCTAGCAGTTCAGGACCATAGACCAGGTGGGTTCTTAAACTGAGTGTACACCGTCTTGTTGCCCCCCGCTAGATTTCCGGCCATGGTATGCACTGCCGACGTGCAGACTCCGTATAGCTGGGGACCCCGAGCGTCGGTTGGTTTTCACTACGGGGACAGCACGGTGGAATTTTCCGGATTCTACCTGCCCAATCAAGGAAGCACCTTCGAACTGATTGAAACAGGCCGAATCGATTTGCCGTTTGCTTTTTTCGGCAATCCCACAGAGCTTAATGCCAATGCCGGAGTCTGGCTGCAGGCCGACCGCATTCGCGTAACTTTCGAAACCGAAATGGCAGGAGCAGAAGGAAACTATCGATACACTTCCGGCAACAATTTTGAATGGATCATCGGCGTACGCTACTTGGACATGGCCGAACGCTTTTCTATTTTCGTGGATGACGAAATCGGCGGGGATGTTTTTGAAGATCCCACCATGCAGGCCACCTACACCACCCGGACCCATAGCCGCATCCTGGCTCCGCAACTTGGCGGCGAAGGCGGTTTCTTCCTTTGTCCCTGGGTCGCAGTCGGTGGGATGTGTAAAGGAGCCTGGGGTGTCAACTTCACGGAAATCGATACCGCCGTTTTTCGCGGAGACGACCTGATCCCCCGAACCCGGCCACGAACCAGTGTCAGCAGTAATCAGTTCAGCCAGATATACGAAATCAACCTGTTTGCCGATTTCCTGTGTGGCTCCCGTTGTTTCTTCCGAGCGGGATATCAAGCTCTCTGGTTAGTGGGAGTTCCGGAAGCCGTTGACCAGATAAACTTCAATGTCTTTGATCTTACCAGCAATTCCGGCCGAACCGCAGGAACGATTTTCTACCACGGCCCGATGCTCACCTTCAACCTCCGGTTTTAATCGGGGAGCGTCAAAAGTCATGGCTTTCAATTCCCGGTAAATACCTCGAACGTTGAAGACGATCAGACTGTCTTTTAAACAACCATAGTCCTCACAACAGTGGGTCGGGGAAGTCAATTTCCCCGACCTGTTCATTTCTTTTCAACCCACCCGCCATCGTTTAGTTGCAAGCTGCAACCCATCTGTCAATAGACCCGAACAATCGACGACAAATCCTTTGCATCGGAAAAGTTTTTCGGCTAAGTTGCTTGCATGGCTTTTTCCTTACCACCAATACTCTGAAAACAAACTTCAACACCATGAAACTCCACAGAATTACCTTCCTCGCATTCCTAATAACCACTCTCTTGGTTTTTGCCCCTTCCAAAGCAACAGCGGACGTGACGTTGCCGAACGTTATTGGCGAAGGCATGGTCCTGCAACGAAACCTGCCCGTTGCCATTTGGGGTTGGGCGGACCCGGGCGAAAAGGTTTCCGTCACCTTCACCGGCCAATCAACCAAAGCCGACGCTTTCAGCCTGACCAAAACCACCAAGGCCGACGGCAACGGCAATTGGATGGTGAAGCTAGACCCGCTCGAGGCCAGCGCAAAGCCCGCAACCATGACTATCGCCGGTAATAACAAAATCACCCTGCAAAACATCCTGGTTGGTGAAGTTTGGATTTGCTCCGGACAGTCGAACATGGAGTGGCCGGTGGCCCGCTGTATGAATCCAAAGGAAGAAATTTCCAAGGCCAAGTATCCCAAAATCCGCTTGTTTAATGTTCCCGGTCACACCACCAGCCCTGTGCCTCAGGAGAAAGGTGCTCCCCGGTGGAAAGCAAATTGGACGACCTGCAGCCCGAAGACCGTGAGCGGGTTCAGTGGAGCGGGATATTACTTCGGCCTCCGCCTGCACAAGGAATTGAAGGTTCCCATTGGCCTGATTGGCTCCAACTGGGGTGGAACACGGATCGAACCTTGGACTCCGTTGGTGGGTTTCGAATGCGTTCCTGAGTTGGCAAGCATCGCGAAACAAGTCAAGAGCTATCAAGCGGACACAAAAGTCAATGGCCGTTCTCCTTCGGCCATCTACAACTCGATGGTCAGCCCCCTTACACCGTTTACCTTGCGTGGAGCCATTTGGTATCAGGGCGAATCGAATGGTGGCGAAGGCATGAGCTACTATCACAAAACCCATGCCCTGGTTAATGGCTGGAGAAAAGTATTCCAGAATAAGGATCTGGCATTCTACTGGGTCCAGCTCGCCAACTTCCGCAAGGAGAACCCAAACCCAGCCGGCGGGGATGGCTGGGCCCGAATCCGCGAAGCCCAAACCAAAGCCCTGGACCTTGCCGAGACCGGCATGGCGGTGATTATTGACATTGGTGCCGCCAACGACATCCATCCCCGCAACAAGCAGGATGTGGGTTCGCGCTTGGCTCAATGGGCCTTGCATCAGACGTATGGCAAGAAAGACCTGGTGCCGTCCGGTCCCCTCTACAAGAGCCACAAAGTAGAGGGCAATGCCATCCGAATTTCCTTCAACCATGTCGGCGAGGGATTGATGGTAGGCAAAAAGGACGGCCTGGACCCAACCGAGGAGGTCAAGGACGGAAAACTCGAACACTTCGCCATCGCCGGCAAGGACCGGAAATGGTACTGGGCCGATGCCAAGATTGATGGCGATACCGTAGTTGTGACTTCGGCGGAAGTGCCGAACCCGGTCGCCGTGCGCTATGCCTTTGCCATGAACCCTGCCAAGGCGAATCTCTACAACAAGAAAGGGCTTCCGGCGGGACCGTTTCGGACAGATAGCTGGATTAGGGAGAAGTAGGCTTCTGGATTTTATGCTCCGTTCACGGGGTTCAAACAGATTCCACCATCAACAGGAACCCGCCGGCAACGGCGGGTCTTTACAGTCAGCAAACCCCTGTGAACGGGACTGAAAACACACCGGAAATCCACGGTGAGCTATCCAGCTACAAGCTAGCGTACACCAAGTAATTGGCTTCGGGTGTTATTGTTGTTGTTCTCCCGCAAGCCGAACTCATCCTTCAAGACGGCATTGTCCAGATCCGCAATGGAATCGACAATCAGGTCCGGCCGGTAGGCATACTTACCCAGATCCTCACTGGCTGTCGTTCCGCTGAGAACCAAAATGGTATGATAGCCAAGTTGAACGCCGCCGATAATATCCGTCGACATGGTATCGCCGATGACAATGGTTTGACTGGCAGTCAGCCCCAATTCTTTTCGCGCGGCCCGCATCATCACCGGGCTGGGTTTGCCGACGCTGAAGGCCTTGACCCCGCTGGCCTCCTCCAGCATGGCCACGATGGCTCCACAACCGGGCCGGGTTCCTTGTTGAGTCGGACAATTCGGATCCAGATTGGTGGCCACCAACTTGGCCCCGTTAAGGACCATGTTCAAAGCCGCTTCGATGGTTTCAAAGGTGATCGTTCGACCTTCCCCGACGACAACATAATCCGGGTCTTTGTCGACAATCGAGTAGCCGTTGTTGTGTAAAGCGGTCAACAAACCGCCCTCGCCAATGACATAGGCAGTCCCTCCTGGTTTTTGCTGAGCCAAAAACCGGGCCGTCGCCATGGCACAAGTAAAGACATGCGATTCGTCAACTTTAATCCCAAGACGATTCAACTTGGTTGCCACATCTCGGCGAGTTCGTTGACTGTTATTGGTGAGAAAGAGAAAGGGAATTTCGGCTTGCAGTAGTTCCTGGATAAACTCTTCAGCTCCAGGAATGAGGTTGGACCCTCGATAAATCACACCATCCATGTCAATTAGGTAGCCCCACATACTCAACTCCAATTACCAAAAATGAGATTAAATGGCGTTTGAGAGAGGCGGAGGAGCAAACACCCATCCTTTGATAAACATAGAAGCAATTACCATACCAAGAATTCTTTGGGGGATTTCACAAGTATTAAACGCAATTAATCTTGTCAGGACTGAGGTTTAATTGAAGAACGAAAAGGAAAGAATTGTTTTCTCAAAAATAAAACTGCCTAATCACCAAGCACAAATGATTTTTACTCAAGCACAATTGCTGAATTTAGCCCTCATCATTTTCTTGTTCTCGTATTTAGGATTGTTCTCCTCTCCCTACATTACAACAGGTCAGATATTCCCAGGAGCAACCAAATTGATGTCTTACTTGCTTATTTGAAATATACAATGGAGAATGGTTGATATTTAAACTTGAAGAAGGATTGGAAGATGGCAATTCACAATTGGAACCTTGTACCGGCTGGTATATTACATGACTTTCACAATTCGTGGATTATCCACCTCAAAGAAATTTTAAATGCTGGAATTCTTCCACCAGACTACTACGCCCTTGGCGAACAAAAATCGGGAGAAATTGGACCAGATGTTTTGACTTTGCATTCATCGAACGAATATGAGGTTAGAGTTTCTGCTCAAGAGAAGAGTAACGGCGGATTGCTGGCTGTAGCAGAAGCTCCCCCAAAAGTCAGCATCTCCCAAGAAGCCCAGGACATCGTTTTCTATCTTGCCAAACAGCGATCTTTGGTCATTCGCCACGTTTCTGGGGACCGCATTGTGGCCATGATCGAAATTGTTTCGCCGGCTAATAAACACTCCGCAGACACGATTGCTGACTTCGTGAAAAAGGCTCTCACCGTGGTTCAAGCTGGTGTTCATTTGCTTGTAATTGATATATTCCCATTTACACAAAACGACCCAATGGGCTTTCATGGCTTGATCTGGGAACGGATGGGTGCTGGTCAATACAACCCATCCTCCGAGCTTCCGCTTACACTAGTTTCGTACTGTTCAAAAACTCCACCCACAGCCTATGTGGAACCACTAGCCTTGGGGAAAGAATTGACGGATATGCCCCTCTTCCTGTCAGACGGTCACCACATACCTGTGCCTCTGGAATCCACCTACCAGCAATCCTGGGCTGGAGTTCCTCAGAGGTGGCGACAAGTATTAGAAGGATAATTTCCCCGGCCAAAGACCTCTTCCATATTCATGTCCTTCAAGCCTCATAACACTCTCTGGAATCGCAGCTTTATCGGTTTGATCATCGCCCAGTTCCAAGCCGCATTTAGCGATCAGGCAATCCATGCTTCGGGCATGTTCTATGCCATCAACCAGAATGCAATGTCCGAGGAAAACGCCATCTCTTTAATGCCCATCCTCTTTTATGCGCCTTGGGCAATCTTCTCCACCTTGGCGGGGTACTTGGCGGACCGCTACAGTAAACGCAACACCTTGGTTTTCTGGAAAGTCTTTGAGATCGGCATCGTTTTTGTCACCTTCTTAGGCTTTTATCTGGGCACCTCACATGGTTGGGAGCTTGGCCCCTATTTGGTGCTGTCCACGGTTTTCCTCATGGGAGCGCAAAGTGCTTTCTTTGTGCCGGCCAAATACGGGGTGATGCCGGAGATGCTGCAACCGCACCTACTGAGTCGAGGTAATGGAGTTCTCGAGTCGCTTTCATTCCTCGCTATTATTCTGGGAACAGTGTGCGGCGGAGTATTGGCATTCTTATTCCGTGGCCAGGAATATTGGATCGGTGCTATCCTGATTCTGCTCTCCCTGAGTGGTGCCGCTTGTAGTTTCCTCGTCGAGAAAATTCCTGCCGCTCATCCTGAACGACCCTTCCCTAGGAACCTGGTCAAACCACTGGTGGTGAATCTGCAAACCTTGATCCGGTCGCGACCCCTAAGGTTGGCGGTTTTGGGGATTGCTTTTTTTACCTTCGTGGTCGCCTTTATGCGAGCAACCATGTATATGCATGGCGAATCGCGCATCCCCCGTTGGAGCGAGTTTGACACCAGTATTGTTGTCGCGGTAGTAGCTTTGGGAATTGGATTGGGAAGTCCCCTCGCCGGTCAATTGTCGGGCGGGAAAGTGGAACTGGGGTTAATTCCCATCGGGGCAATCGGCATGATTTTGACGTTGTTGGTCGCCGCGGTGATCCTGAATTACACTGCGGCTTTAGTTGTTTGCTTGATCGCCGTGGGATTTTTCACCGGTTTTTATATTGTCCCCTTGTTTACGCTACTGCAACATCGGGCTCCCAAGGAAAGCAAAGGCGACCTGGTTGCTTCCAGCAACTTCATCAATGTCTTTGGTGCCTTTACTGCATCTATTCTATTCAATGGGTTTGTGTTGTTGTCTGCTTGGTGGGTAATAATCCAAACGATTCATCCGGACGAGGTGGCTCAAGGTAGATTAACAGAGATCCGCTATAAAAAAGACCGCCCGGTCAATTTTGTTCTCCAGGCTGAAAAGAACATCCAACTCCGTGCCAATGAAAACACGGTATTGGAGGTCATTCGGTTTTCGCAGCATGAAATACCGCCTGGAACAGAGGTAATGCTTACTCGCCACAAAATTAGAGGCGTTGAAATCTACCGCCTTCAACCACCTTCCTTGCCAATCCCTCCTGCCAGAAACAAAGCTCCTCTAACTCGCTATCTATTTCTCGGAGCTGCAGCCATTACGGTTCTCATTTTATTCTTGCTTTCCCGGCAGCTTCCGGACTTGCTAGCGCGGTCGTCACGTTGGGGATATCTCTTCCGGAAGTATAAGATCCTGGTCTCCGGAAATGTTCCGGAAAAAGGCCCGGCGATCTTGTTGGTTAAAGCCGAAACGAAAGCCGATTTCTTGTTGGCCTACTCCGGCTCGGACCGGGAGATCACTTTTGTCACCGTTAATCCGGTGGAGGGAGAACCCGAGAAATTGCCTTTCACAAAAACAATCCCAGTATCTAGTGAGAACAAGTCGGAAACCAAGTCTCTTATCCAAAGATTGCTTGCTCAAGAAGAACTGGTGGGGATTGGAGCAATGGACTTTCCACAACTCGGAGATCTCTTCGAGGAGATAATTCAAGACCAGGCAGTTCCCTTTGTGGTGGTTTCTTGCAATCGCAAAACTTACGGGGCTCCTCCCATCGTGGTAGCAATTACCTTTGGTCCTGCATTGGTGGAAATAAAGTCCCTGGAAGAATTACAGAACCAACTTGCCGCGCCGGAAAAAGAAGAGTTGGTCTAATTGCCGTCCGGGAAAGGAACCGGGGGTTGCATTTTAATACCGCCTGCGGTTTGCCCGGGTGCTCCCGGGAAAGGAACCGGATTGTTTCCTGGATTAACCGGAGGAGGGACGACTCCGGGATTTGGCGGTGGCGATACAGACCCGGGATTTGCGGGTGGCGGAATGACTCCCCCTGAGTTTGGATCAATGGGACCAGGGATGGGACTTGGCACCGGAGGTGGTGGAACAACTCCCGTTCCCCCGCCCGGTAATTCATCCGGCTGACAAACTCCACCGACGGGAGTACCTCTGCCACGGATGCGCCCGGGGCTGACCAAATCCAGGAAGTCTGCTATGGGAGCATTACTGCAACCGGTCAGAAAGAACAGAAGGATAAAAATTAGGCGTTTCATTGTTCCCTGAGAGTCAAAGCGCTACACTAACCCGAAGCCCAAACGAGGGGGTTTAAAGATAGCATCCAAATTTGGTCTTTTCCAACAAATGCGACGAATTATCCAACCGACGATGGACCTAACTCGCGGTGGTAGATTGATGTTAGTCGACTGTTGATTGTTGATTTTCGAAGTAAAAGAATTTCGATCCCGTTCTCAATCTTTAAATTTGAAATATTATTTCTTCGTTACCTCAACAATCAAAAAATCACCAATCGACAATCATTAATCATTCCCTCGCTCCTTGGGAGTGTGAGTGCTATAACATCCTGGATACCAACTGCCAAGAGCAACAAAGGAGACTTACAAATGGCCTTTTTCTCACTTAAGAATCGGGTGGCTCTGGTTACCGGAAGCTCTACCGGCTTGGGGAAATCGATTGCCCGCATCCTGGGCGAAGCCGGAGCAAAGGTGACCGTCAACTACTTCAACAACAAAGAACGGGCCGAGAAAACCCAAGCCGAATTTCAACAAGCCGGTATCGAAAGCATCCTCGTCCGCTCCAATGTCATTACCGCAGAAGGAGTCGACCAGCTATACAAGGAAACGGAGGAAAAACTGGGGAAGCCGGATATTGTGGTGGTCAACGCAACTTGCGAACAACCCCTGAAGCCCATCGAAGAATACGATTGGGATTTCTACCAAGCCATGCTGGATTTCTTCGTCAAAAGCCCTTATCTACTTGCCCGCCGCGGATTGCCTCACATGAAGGAAAAGAAATGGGGCCGCATCATCAATATCGCCAGCGAGGTCTACCATCGGTCTGTCTCGCCCTTTAGTGCCTATGTCGCCGCCAAGGGAGGTCAGATTGGCTGGTCGCGCAGTATGTGCCAGGAGTTGGCACCCTTCGGGATTACAGTGAATGTGGTCGCTCCCGGATGGATTCCGGTCGAGCGTCATGCCAATGATCCTCAGGAGGCCAAGGATGAGTACCGGGCGATAATCCCTGCGAACCGTTGGGGTGTTCCCGATGATGTGGGCTATGCCTGTTTGTATTTTGCCAGCCAGGAGGCTTCATTTATTACCGGGCAGACGTTGTGTGTGAATGGGGGAATGACTCCATGGTAAGATTGGATTTCATCCGGATCATCTTTAATGATTAGTAAGGGAAGGTTTTTCCTCTGTATTGTTCTTTTCGCCGGAAAATTAAAACGTGTTTAAAGAATTTACTTCGTTTCCTTGGGGAAGACCGTAACCACATTTTCAGCAAACGACAATGGCACTCAAAGACCTTCGCAACCAAATGCAGGTGCTGGCCGACCCTGACCGAGCAAAAATTAACTCGAGGTTCTTCAAGACAGGTTCGGATGGGTATTGCACGGCAGAGGAGTTTATCGGCATTCGCATCCCGGAGCTGCGAAAGCTAGTGAAAGAACATGCTCCTCTGCCCCTTGAGGAGGTGGAGCAGTTGTTGCAGTCGGAAATTCATGAGGAACGATTTATTGCCTTGTTGTTCATGGTAGACCAATACGGCAAAGGGAATGAAAAGACGAAAAAAGCCATTTACGATCTATATCTGGCCAATTTGCAATGGGTGAACAACTGGGATTTGATTGATACCTCGGCGGACAAGATTGTTGGTGCTTACCACAATCAGAGAAGCCGGAAATTGTTGTACAAATTTGCACGCTCCAAGAGTCTTTGGGAACGGCGAATTGCCATCCTCGCCAGCTTCGACTACATCCGAAACAATGACTTTCAGGATACTTTACAAATCTCGGAAATATTGCTGCAGGAAGAAGACCTCATCCACAAGGCCGTTGGTTGGATGCTTCGGGAGGTTGGTAAGCGGGACAGGGACGTTTTGGATGCTTTTCTCCGGCAACATTATCAGATAATGCCCCGAACCATGCTTCGCTATGCCATCGAAAAACATCCCGAAACCGTTCGCAAGCAGTATCTGCAAGGCAAGATTTGACCTACAAGTTGGCAAATCTCCAGTAAATCCGTCCGATTTTAAAAATTACTACGATAAATTATGCAATCTGGGTGAACCTTGCCGAGTATTCCTACAAATGCAAATTTGTTTTTGGTAAGGAATGAGCTATACTTCAAACCTGAAAGCATATTTGGAGCTTTACTTCCCTCATCAGAGGCGTTTTCTTGATTTTCTTCGGTCCGAAGACACCAGGGATTGCACCATGAGCCAAGAAGAACTGAATTCCCCAGAAGTTATGGTTACCGACCGCCGCCGCAGCGGAGACCGCCGTCAAAACAAAGATCGGCGGCAAAAGTCGATTCCGGTCGCCGTCGAACGCCGCAGCGGTACCGACCGCCGGGAACAGGGCGAACGACGACGGCAAATCGACCCTACCACTTGTGAACGCGATTACAGTGATGACGAAATATCCTTTATGAAAGCTATGGATGACTACAAACGAGCCAATCGCAGGCCATTTCCCACCTGGAGCGAAGTGTTGGAAGTCCTCTATGCCCTTGGCTACCGCAAAGTTGAAGAACCAACCCCCCTTCCCGGAATGGCTCCCAACAAAGAATAGTTGACTGATTGAAATTATGGGACGCTAGGGCGCGAAGCCGCGAATGGATGCTATTCCTACTCGTAATCGTCCCATTTGTGTTGCAAACTGAACTTGCCAATTCTCCCAGGATAAGCGAAAACTAGTGTCCTTGGGTAGTTTGGAAGGATTCCCGACTCTGCCATGAAGGGCAATCACATGCGGATCTTTATTAGTGCTGGAGAACCGAGTGGAGATCTCCACGGGGCCAATCTTATTCGTTCCCTCCAAAAACTGGATCCTTCCCTGGAATTTGTCGGCTTTGGGGGTGAGCGAATGGAGCAAGCCGGATGCCGGTTGCTTTTCCCCCTCACTCAGCTTGCCGTGATGTGGTTCCTTCGCGTCCTTGCCAATCTTCATGTATTCTTGTCCTTGGCATCCAAAGCTGACCGCTATTTTCGGCATCAAAAACCGGATGCTCTGATCTTGATCGACTATCCTGGGTTCAATGGTGTGTTGGGAAGGCGGGCTCATTTTCATGGCATCCCCGTCTTTTACTACAACCCCCCGCAAATGTGGGCTTGGGGGAGTTGGCGGATTAAAGGCTTAAGGCGTTGGGTGGACCATGTCCTTTGTACCTTGTCTTTTGAACAAAAGTGGTATCAACAACGAGGGGTGAACGCGCAGTTTGTCGGTCATCCATACTTTGATGAGTTGCATAATCAACATCTTGATCAGGATTTCATTTGGCAGCAGGAAAATCGCAAAGGCCGCATCGTCGCTCTCCTGCCGGGATCTCGCACTCAGGAGTTGGAAAACAACCTGGAAAGCCAATTAAGAGCTGCTTCCATTATTCACCAAAAACAACCGGACACGCGTTTCTCGGTGGCCTGCTTCAAAGAAGAGCACCGCAAAATAGTATTAGACCAACTCAAGAATTATTCCTTTCCGGTCGAGGTCCATGTAGGCCGGACTCCGGAAATCATCACATTAGCTCACTCTTGCCTTTCCGTCTCGGGATCAGTCAGTTTGGAGCTTTTGTTCCGGGAAAAACCGACGGTGATTGTTTACCGGGTTTCCAAAACCAGCTACCGCATCGGCAAGTTTTTCATCACCAGCAAATACATCACCTTGGTAAATTTGCTTGCCGACAAGGAATTATTTCCCGAATTTCTGGTGGATCATTGCCCTGCACATCAAATCTCCGACCATATTCTCAACTGGTTGCAAGACGCTGACCAATATCAGCAAACCTGCCAAGAATTGGCTACCCTCCGGAATCAAGTAGCCCAACCCGGTTCCTGCCAGCGAACAGCGGAGTATGTATTTGAGACGCTCACCGGTTCCAATGCCTCGACTGCACAACTGCCATTGTCTCGGGTTGCTTGAACCCCGAAACCCAACCAGATGCTAACCGCTTCTCAGGAATTTTCATTGAATTGTTGCTTTTCGTGGTGTATTACGAAAATGACAAGTGTAATAATTCACGGAAAGGAACATCAGTGCGACCGGAAATGATTATTTGTGTGGCTTGCTTATTTTCACTCCAGGAAACAACCTGGGCTCACTCCATGGGAGCAACTTGCAAAGCAGAAAACGGCAAATTGGTAATCTCCGCCTATTTCAGCGATGATACTCCCGCTCGCCGAGCGAGGGTTTCTCTGCGGTCGAAAGAACATGTGCTTGTAAGGGGAAAGACCAATAACGAAGGGATTTGGACAACTCCTTTGCCCAAACCCGGGAAATACAAGGTGATCGTGGTTGCCGATGGAGCTCACCAGATCACGTTCCCTATAACTCTTTCTGTCTCCAACACTGGAGTGTTGCACAAAGAAATTCCATCCGCTCCTTCCGAAAACCATTCTCACAAAAACCAAGTCCGGGTTCAAAGCAATCAACCTTCCCGAGAGGAATTTACTGCCTTTCCGTGGTTCAATGTCCTCTTGGGTTTAGGGGTGATTTCTTTACTGGCACTGGGAATGATTCTTGTCGTCCGGTATAAACGGGCGGATCAAATGCCTTCGACCAAACCATAGAGCCGGAGTCTATCAAAGAAGCAATTGGGGATTAATACCGCCGGCGTCCGCCACCGCGGAAATCTCCGCCGCGGCCACCGCCGCCACCGCCGCCTCGTGGCCGTTCCGGACGGGGACGAGCTTCGTTAACCGTCAAGGTTCGCCCGTTTATTTCCTGGCCATTCATCTTTTCGATGGCAGCGTCCGCTTCTTCATCAGTACTCATTTCTACGAAGCCAAATCCTTTAGATTGGCCGGTACCGCGATCGGTAATAACTTCGGCTGATTCTACTGTCCCGTGTTCTTCAAAAAGCTGTTGGAGGTCACTGGATGAGACTGAATACGGAAGATTTCCAACATAGAGCTTTTTCGCCATTGTGGTCTCCTACTGAAAGTTCTATTGGCCGTAACGATGCCCTCGAAGAAACTTACATGGGAGACAATGACGATCAGGTCGTTGACCATGAAGACTCTGCAGAAGGCCAAAGAATTATTTTAGACTGCGGCAACTCGTGAAACAACTACAATCCGCAAATGCAAAGAATTCGGGGTGAGAGAAATAATCCTTGTTTGCAACCAATTTCGGAAACCTGAATTTTTTTCCTAAAAAGGCCCATCTTGTTGTTTTCGGCAACTAATGGTATTGAAGTTTCAATATCAAAATTAATTGCCGGTTTTCTTGTCTACTTTGACCGTTCGCATAAATATTTAAAGTATAACAAACGCTTTTAATTGAAGATAAAAGGAAACCCCTTTGCCAAAAATACATTATTCCCCTCTTGGAAAGATTCCACTTAAAGGGCACACTCCGGTTATTTCCCGAATCACGCTTTCCACGATGATTGCAAAACTGGCGGCCGTTATTCTGCCTTTTGTTGGCTTGGTTGCTTCATTTGTCTTTTTCTGGGGATGGGGCCTGAGTTGGGTGGAATTGGTTCTTCTCGCGGGAATGTATCTTCTTTCGGGATTAGGAATCACTGTAGGTTATCACCGGCTCTTTACGCACCACTCCTTTGAAACGTATCCCTTTGTAAAGTGTATATTGGGCGTCCTTGGCGGAATGGCAGTCCAGGGACCGCTGATTATGTGGGTGGCATTCCATCGCCGCCACCATCAATACAGCGACCAAACCGGGGACCCGCATTCGCCTCATCACCACGGGAAAGGCTTATTAGGAGTTCTCCGCGGACTTTGGCATGCCCATGTGGGTTGGATGTTTAGCGGTGGCCCAAATCTTTCCCACTATGTTAAAGACCTGCAGCAATGTGCGACCATAAGGGCGATCAATCGGCTCTTTCCGGTGTGGGCCATCCTTGGGCTGATCATTCCCGCCGCCCTTGGGTACCTGTTTTGGAATGGTTGGTTTGGTGCCTTGCTGGGCTTGATTTGGGGAGGAGCAGTTCGAATCTTTTTCGTCCACCATGTGACCTGGAGTGTCAATTCGATCTGTCATCTATGGGGCCGGCGGCCTTTTCCGGTTCGGGATGAAAGCCGAAATAATTTATTGGTTGGTATCCTCAGCCTGGGAGAAGGCTGGCATAACAATCACCATGCCTTCCCCACCTCTGCCCGCCACGGATTTCGCTGGTGGGATATTGATTTGAGTTACTACGTAATCCGCATGCTGGTTTTGCTTCGGCTCGCTTGGAATGTGAAGCTACCCACAGGATACCTTGGGGGTGCCTGACTAAACCTTCACTGCTATTTTTCTGCCCGTTGATACTCCGCATAGAAATAAGCTTGTTTCCCTTTCGTGCCGAATTTCTTGGGCCGGTTTTTACCCTCGAGGTCATAGCAAACGCGTAACTGCCCATTCTTAAACTCATAGATCCCGAGAATTACTCTTTTCTTTTTCTTGGCACCTTTATTGCCGACGATATCGATTTCTTTTGGACTCTTACCCGGGGAAATTTTGTAGGTTCCCTTGTCAACATTGCCGGCGCTTTCCACCGTATATTTGCCGTTGTTCAAAGTCAGTTTTACCTTCTGGACTAATTCCGCGGGCAATTTTTTGCCGCCCAGTTCTCCATATAATGCCCGCCATACGCCATTCAATTTTTTCTGATCCCTGCCGGCATCCCCGCTCCAAGCACTCATCGGAAGGAAAATACCAACGCAGAAAAGAAACGCAAAGATGGTTCTCATTATTTTCACTCCTGGTTATTTCTTCGAATCCAAATGGTAAAGCGGTAGATGCCGATAATAAACTTCCAACATCAACAGCCGCAGGGAAGTGGCCATGATCCTGCCGCCATGGTTTTCATATTGGTCATGGTCGTCCCAAGATCCCGCTTCGGCACCATAGGTTCTTTGGTAATAAATATTGCCGCCCGTTTTTTTCCGGTTCAAAAGGACCTCACGCATTCTCTTGTTCCAGGCTTCCCAGTACTTGCCCTGAAGGTGGAACATCACCTGAGTGGCGTGGTACCAGTAATACGAAGTGGACCGGTCATGTCTTTGCGGCAGGTTTTTCAGCAAGTAATCTCCCCCCCGTCGCAGCCGTTCTTCGTCCTTTTTGTCCGCTCCAATTAGAAGCAGGCAAAGCAATCCCTGGGCCGTCATAGGGGTTTTGGGACTTCGATTAGTGTAACCGAAGCGGCCGCTGTTCTTGCTGGACTCCACGGACAACAAATATTTCCTCGCATCCTTTAGGGTTTTCTCCGGTACATCCAACCCCGCCAGTTGGGCACTCTTGAGCGCCATTACTTGCCAGCCGACCACGGAGGTATCGGAACCGGAATTGGGCCGGTAGCGCCAACCGCCTCGCTGAGAATCTTGCGCCCTAACAATAAAACCGATCGCTCGCTTGGCCGGGCTGAGCAGTTTTTTGTCTTTAGTCATTCCGTAGGCTTCGCACAAGGCTATCGAAGCCAGCCCATGGCCATACATTTGACTATTGCCAAACACTCGCGGATTCAAATCGCCGCTATCCATGCGTTGGTGACTAATCAACCAGTCCAAGCCTTTTTGCACGGTTTCTTTGTGCTTCCCTTTTTGGTGAGTGTATCCGGCACCCAAAAACGGCAGTAATGCCATCCCGGTTGCCGCCGTTTGGGAACGCTCATTTCCTACACCATCATCGGAACAAACACACCAGAGGAAGGAGTTTTGATGAAATTCCCGGAAATCCCAGCTGCCATCCTCATTCTGATGAGCCGCCAACCACAGCAATCCTTGTTCGACAGCCTTTTCCGTTTTGTCCGTGCCGCCAAACAACTTGCGGGCCTTCTTCTTGTTCTCCGGGTCCCGCAAAAAGCTAATCCGGGCAATCATCTTTGGTTCTGCACCCGCAATTTTGATCGCTTTGCCCTTCTTTTTGTCCAAATGAAATGCCGTCGAGGCCTCAACATCGGGATTAGGGGCAGAGAGTTTTTTCTTGAACTCCGATTCTTCGAAAGGAATTAACGGTTTGATATTGGCCTGATCATTTTCCTTTTCCAGAATTGGATTAGCCATAGGGACTGATTTCTCCTTGCCCGGTTCAATGGACTCCCCTTCTAGAGCCGGGAGCTTGGCCGGGGAAGAATTTTTGACTAATTGGTCCAACTTCACATCTTGGTTTTTTAATCCCACAATAGAGGGCTTTTTCATAAAAGTAGATTTCCCGGGCAATACTTTCTTCCGGGCAGCAACTTCAGGCAGGTTATCCGACTTCGCTTGAATATCACTATTTTTGCCTTTGCCATCCGGGAGCTTGGTTTTCATGGAGAATTTCCTTTGCTCCTTGGCAATGGAATCCAGGAAAGATTCCAGATTATCCTCACGCTCTATGGGTATTTTGGAACCGGTGACCTGAAGCTTTTTCTGTAATTTTTTGCTGGCCGTTAACTTGGGAACATTCTTTTCAGCCGTGGGGGCTGGGGGAACAATCCGGCTTGGATCTCTTTTGTTGAGTTTATTGGGCAGTTTCGAAGGTGACAGTTTTGTCGGGGGTGCAAATGGTAACGGACGTAAATCGGTCGTTTGCACTTTCTTTTCTTCGAAGGTCGTCGGCGGGCCGGACTTCTCCTTGGTTGGATTTGGATTGGGTGCTGGTTCCTGTTTCGGCGGAGAAACATTTTCTTGGGTGACTTCTTCAAGCCTATTGGATTTAGTCTGTTCCGCCGGCAGGTCCATTTGCTCCTGTTTGATCTCGGCGATGTTCAGTTTCACTCGCTTGCGAAAGGCCAGTTTCTTCAATGGATTGGAATTGGATTGTGATTTCGGCTGGGGCGGAATAGGCTCTTGCACCGGTTCGACTTCCAAGCGATTGATTTTCATCCGAATATCTACGGCAGACTTGGTGTTTTTCTCCGGAGCATCGGGAAGATTGTGAGACACGCGGGCAACTTGCAGTTGTTCCGTTTCTTGAACCGGCTGCGGTTCGGTCAGCTGTTCCCACGTTGGTTTTACGGTAGGATCTTTGGTCAGGTTTTCCGCTACGGAATCCACCTCTACATCCTCGAAGGCTTTGATAATGGTATGAGCCAAGGGAACGATTCCCAAGATGATCACGATGATCAAGTGCAGCAATAAACTGGCAACCAAAAACCGTGCAGCAGTTGCTTTCTGAAACAACCACTTCCAGTAATACACCAAAATAGCGATTACTAATGCCAACCCCAGCACCAATGCCAAGATCTTCCACCAAAGCGACCGGACCAAAGCCCAACGAGTTTCATCCCAGTCCACATCGGAATAAACTTCCTGTGCCTTACTGCGATAAAAGACGTACTGTTTAGCGGCCTTGTTGTTAGCGCGATTGCTGGAATAAAACAGCGTAAATCCTTCGGGAGAAAGTGCCGGTTCGGTCTCCTCAAATGGGCTGTTGATTCCCTCGCCAAGATTTTCCAGATCCACAAAATTCCCGTTCTCCAACCGGGCCCGGTAGATGTCTTTGTTGGGGGCTTCCCCGGACCGGACCGGACGGTCGGAAACAAAGAACAGAAACGTTCCTGACGGAGAAACAAAGGGAGACCATTCGTTGGCGGTGGCCAGATTTAGGTCCTTGAGCGGCTGCGGAGTATTCCATTTCTTCTCTGCGGACTTGCGTTTCGCGACAAAAAGATCAAAATGCGGAGCACCGGGTTTCACCCGCGAAGTCCCGGCCCAGTCTTCCTCTTCATCAACCACAGTTAGGATTCGATTGGATGAGAAGTAGAGTGACTTTCCATCAGGAGAAATGGCCGGGTCGTATTCGTCGACCGAACTATTGACCGGCTTGCCCATATTTTTCGGTTGGGTCCAACCATCTCCTTGCCGCCGAGAGACGTAGAGGTCGAATCCTCCAACCCCGCCCGGCCGGTTGGAATACAGAAACATCGTCTGGCCATCTTTGCTAAAAGAAGAGCAGATCTCATCCGAAGGAGTGTTCAGTTCGGCAACTATTGCTGCCGGTTGCCATTTACCCATATTCAACCACGACCGGTAGATGTTGGTATCCTCTTTCCCAACGCGAAAGGTGAAATACAAAGTCGCACCGCCATCGGTTAGCCGAGGAGCAACAAAACTCCCCTTTTTCTTTTCCTGAATTAAATCCTCGAGATCCGGGAAGACTTTGGACGGTTCCCACAGCACTTGGCGGCGAGGTGGAGCTTCGGTGGCTTCCCATTTCAGGTCGCTATCCGCCGAAACAATGGTTTCCACTCTCCTTGGCCAGGCCCAATACAAAACTCCGGCAATCACCAATAGGATCAAAATTGCCGGGGTATACCAGGAAAGAAGAAAACGTTTTACGGGTGCGAACCATTTTTTGAGATTCATAACCATGGTAGACCTTCCTTGCTCTTGTGAGCTATTTTTCCTGCAGAGCAGCCACTTTGTAATTTTCAATTCCGGCTTTGTTGCACAGCCCCATTACCTGGACCCCATACTTCCACTGGGATCGGCCATCTCCGCGGATCAATACCACTCGGTTGGGATTTTTTTTCTTGTTCTGTTTCAGAAGTTCTAACAGTTGCAGTTTGTTGTAAGGCCGTTGGCGATAGTGAAAGTTGCCATCCTCAGTGATGTTGATAACCAGATCCTTGGTCATGGTCACCGCGGTTGCTTGAACCACCTCGGGGAGCCTCACGGGCAATTCCCTTTCCTGTTGTTCAAAGCGGGTAGCAACTAGGAAGAAAATCAATAACAGGAAGACAACATCAATTAGGGGAGTTAAATTCGGTCCACTCTGATCGGGGTCACTAGCTGGTATTCGCATTTTATCCTCATCGAAGCTGGGTTTTGCCAATAAGGGGTCGGGTACATTTTGCTGGGATGGCCCTCCGGGTGCTTAGCACAAAACTTACCTGACTCTTTTTCGCCGCACCCGCATGAGTCCACTCTAATTCAGTCACAGGGGAATTTTTGGGCAAAAGGGGTCAGGTACCTTATGTGCTATGCACCCGAAGGGCCGTTCCGGCTGAAGGTATCTCAGCCTTCTGCCCGAAAATTCCCTTGCGACTGAATACTTAGTTGCTGACATAGCCGGTACCCCCGGCTCCTACCAGTTCTTTTTCCGAAGAGCCGGTATCACTGTCTTCCATCCATTCAAAGCAGGGAATGGTTTCCATCAAACGTTCATCCATTTCCCGTAGATAATGATCAATTCGTGAATTGAACAGGGCAGCAAATAGCATCGAAGGAATAGCAATAGTCAAGCCGGCAGCAGTCGTCAAAAGAGCCAGGTAAATCCCTTCGACCAGAATCTGGGCATCTCCGCCTAGTCCTTCTTGGCTGGCCGCGCGAAAGGCCATGATCATCCCCACGACGGTCCCTAATAGTCCCACTAAAGGAGCTACGTTACCGACAATGGTAAGTGGTCGGACACTGCCCCGTAGTCGGGAGACCTCCCGAGCCAAGGCGTCTTCCATGGTTTTTTCCACCTCCGGAATCGGTCGCCCAAGACGTGCCAACCCGGACTTGAGAACCTATGCGAATGGTGAAGGGTCGCTTTCCACTAGTTTCTGGTAATGCGTGTAGTTACTATCCTTGGCGGAAATGAAACCTTGAAGTCTTCGGGAAATATCCCAAGGAATTACCGTCCCCCGCCTGAGATTCACAAAGCGTTCGATGGTAATGGCCACCGCAATCAAGGAGAACAATCCCAAAACAATCATAAAGGCCATCCCGCTCCAGCCACTCTTGGTGACCAAGGAAACGAAGGTTTCCTTTTCCGCTTCTTTCTGCTTGGCGGCGGTGGTTTCATCCGCTTCCTTGGTAGTGGCGCCGGTTTTTCCGTCCTGAACTTTTTCTGCCTTGCCCTTTTCCGGTTCCTGCGTTCGGCCTTCCGGAACTATGAAATAGTTGGCCAACAATAGAACAAGCACAACCAAAACCAAGGACATGCGGAATGCATTTATCATTGACGTCTCCTTACAAGATTGAGATTTCGAGGCTGGAGGAAAGGGGCGGGAATAACAACGCGACTTTGTTTTTGCGGAAATACTTCCGGATCATTTAGCAGGCTGGTGGCTGTCTTTCCCTTTTCGTGATTAGGGAATTTCGAGGCAACCAACTTGTAGTATTCAGCAGCTTTCTTGAAATTCTTCAATTGGTAGTAGCAACGAGCCGTGGAAAAATACCCTTGGGCTTTCCATTCCGGATATTCATATCCTTCCGCCGCCTCCAAGAAATGCTTGATAGCGACTTTGGGATTCTTGGAAAAGTAACACTGGCCAACCATCAAAAGGGAACGAGCAGCCAGTTCGGAATTTTTTGATTTG
>CAZPPD010000011.1:0-19489 GCA_964588185.1 uncultured Alcaligenaceae bacterium
CGGGAAGCCCGCGCGGGTGCTGCATTGGCTCCTCCCAATATTGTCCATGCCTACGATATTGACCAAGATGAAAATCTTCATTTCCTGGTAATGGAATATGTCGACGGCTCGAGTCTACAAGATATTGTCAAGAAAACCGGTCCTTTGAGTCCAGTCCGTGGGGCCCATTATATTCACCAATCCACCATGGGCTTGTCACATGCCCACGCCGCCGGTTTGGTGCATCGGGATATAAAACCCGGCAACTTATTAGTGGACCGATTCGGGACCATCAAGATCCTCGACATGGGGTTGGCCCGCTTCTTCACCGACGAAGAAGATATTCTGACCAAAAAGTACGATGAAAATGTTTTGGGTACGGCAGATTACCTGGCCCCGGAACAAGCGGTGGATAGTCACGAGGCGGACACACGGGCGGACATTTATAGCCTGGGTGCCACCTTTTATTTTCTGCTAACGGGCAAAACTCCGTTTGAGGAAGGGACGGTAGCGCAGAAATTGATTTGGCACCAGACCCGGCAACCCAAACCCATTGCGGAATATCGTTCCGATGTTCCCGAAGAGATGGTCGCCATCATTTCCAAGATGATGGCCAAGCGTCCGGAAGATCGATATCAGGATCCGTTGGAAGTAGGAATGGATTTGGAACCGTGGACCAGAACGCCAATCGATCCACCGTCTGAAAGTGAGATGCCGAAACTGAGTCTGGCGGCAGCCGGGCCCACTTCCATGTCCTCGCAGACGAGTGCGAGTTTGCAAGCCGCATCCGTATCTCGTAAGAATTGGCAAGTTTCCTCCATGGCGACCGGAACTCAAAGTCCCCAGCCGATGGCGCGAGTAAGTCCTCCTTCGCCGCCTCCGGCTTCTCCACCTCCGTCTTCGTCCAAACCCGCTTCGCCGCCTAAACCAGCCGCAACCGGACCAACCTCGCCGGCTCCCCCGCCGCCGTCACCGCAACCAAAACCGGCCACCCCTGCCCCCCAGAATCAGTCGCCGAAGCCGGCAGCCCGAACGGCAACCAAACCCACTACTCCACCGCCCTCCCCCCAACAGGATTCTCCAGCACCTCATCTACCGGAGGTGGCTACTCGAAATAGTATTTCTACTGCTCCCGCCCCCCAGCCGAGCGAGCCGAGTAACAACAACTACTATCAAACCACCGGTGATACCGGCACTGCTTCCTCAGAAATGGAAACCTTGCCGGATCCGTTCTTTTCAACCCATCGTTTAAAGTCGGACCAGGAATCCTCTCGAAGGTCGTGGTGGATAATTACCGGATCTGTTGTGATGTTTTTGATTGTTTTCGGCCTGATATGGAAATTCGTCCTGGAGCCATTGACGGTAACGCCTCCGGAAGAGAAGCCGCCTCTTATCGTGTCTAAAACCGGGAATGGGGATTACACCACCATCTTTGGAGCCTTGCGAAAGGCGGAACCCGGAGACGTTATTGAATTGCATGACGAGAATTATTCGGAGAATGTGGTCATTAATCCAGATCGGATTCCCACCACGGAAATTACCATTCGCCCAGCGCCGGGAAAAACAATTCTTTGGTCAGGGGTAAGCACCAGCCCCATTCTAACCATAACCAATGCCGAGAATTTTACTCTCCAAGGAGAGGGGATCACTTTGGACGGTCAGGAGCGCATTGGGAAACTTATTCATGTGACTCAACATTGTCCCAATCTGAAAATCCAGGGTGTAAAACTCAAAGGGTTCTCCCAGAGCGGCATTTACTTTACCAATTGCACGGGAAAGGCCGGGAAGTATGTCGTGGTGAAAAATATCCAATCGGAATTCAAAGGCCTTCCTGCCATCACTTTTTTGTTTAATTCTCAGGGATACCACAATCCCCAACAGAATGACTATATCCGCATTCAAAACTGCAATTTTTCCAACGCCTCGGTTGATCAAGCCATTCAAAAAATCGGTACCGACCCACTTGGCCCTAATGTCTTGTTGCCAACTGAATAGCGAATAATCTTCGCATTCCCATTTCTCTAACGCTTGTTTATGGCTTTTGCTTTGCAATTCAGGTAATTTAATAACAAACCAACAAATTCCTTTTTCCTGCCAACAATCAAGATAAACCAACCTTTGTGTGAGGAAATTTGTGCGGCTCCACTATTGTCTAACAATCTTATTGGTTATTTTTTGGGCATTATTTAGCCTTTCCGGATTTGCGGAAGATCCCCTCCCGACTCAGATCAAAACCACATCAACCACCCGTCGGCCCATCGCTTTGGAGCTTGTAGATAGCGACAAAACTTTATTGGCCGCCAATCGAGATAGCGGAACCGTTTCAGTGATTGATGTCGCCACCAGGAAAATACTGGTTGAAGAAAAGGTAGCCAAGCGGCTGTCGCATTTTGCAACTACACCCGATGGTAAAGTCGCGGTTGCCACAGATCCTGTTACAGCCGAGTTAATTGTGTTGGCCTGGAAAGCGGGGAGACTTCGTGAGACACGTAAGATCAAGACCAACACAAGACCTGTCCTTGTTCAAATCAACCATAACGGTTCGATCGCAACCGTAGCCTGCTTATGGCCTCGGCAAGTAATGGTTTTCCATCTCGAAACTGGTAAGGCAATTACCATAGATCTGCCTTTTGCCCCCCGAAATCAACTTCTCCTTTCGGCAAAATCCAAGCTAATTGTTACAGATTCTTTCGGGGGCAACTTGGCAGTCATAAATCTTCCTTCCGGGAAGATAGAATCCATCCGCAAGATACCGGCTCACAATATCCGCGGCTTAGCCCAAGGAATAGAAACAAAAACATTGTTGCTCACTCATCAGATTCTTTACAGCCAAGGACGCCCTACACGCGGAGATATTCGTAGCGGGAATCTCTTTGAGAACCATGTTCGGGGGCTTTCTCTGGAGAATGTGCTCAACCCCACGGGTTATTTGTCGCAAGGGCAACTCCTCTATTCCGTGGGAGATGTCCGCGAGGGTGCCGGCGATCCAACGGAGCTGGTTGAATTGGCAGAAGGGAAATTGCTGGTTGCATTTTCCGGAGTAAATGAAGTTGCCATCGGCCAACCAAAGCGAGCCTTGTGGACCCGGCTTCCGGTAGGCAACCGACCAACTGCTCTGGCTGTGGATTCGCCAAAAGAGATTGCCTTTGTCGCCAATACTTTTTCCGATTCAATCTCCGTCATCGACCTACGGAAAGCTGAGGTGGTAGCGGAGATTCCCCTCGGACCGCAGCCCGAGCTTCGACCTCAAGATCGAGGGGAAATGCTTTTCTATGATGCCCGCTTGTCCTTCCAGGGTTGGTATAGCTGCCATAGTTGCCACACGGATGGGCACACCAATGGCAGGTTGAATGATAACTTTACCGATGGATCCTTTGGAACTCCCAAACGTGTCCTTTCCCTACTTGGTGTCAAAGATACCCCTCATTGGGCCTGGAACGGCCAAGTCAAGGACCTGCGTAAACAAGTCCACGGCTCCCTTACCGGTACTATGCAAGGAAAACCACCCACTCCAGGCCAGATTAAAGACCTTGTTGCTTATCTGCAGACGCTCCCTCCGCCTCCCGGGCTGGAGAAAACAAGAGGTACCATCAACCCTTCTCTAGCAATGTTGGGAGCGAAGATATTCAAGGAACGCGGTTGTGTAAGATGCCATAAGGAACCCGCATTCACCACTCCGAAGACTTACAATGTCGGCTTGAGGGATGAGGCAGGCGAGACGCATTTCAATCCGCCTTCTTTGAGAGGTGTCAGTCAAAGGAACAGATTTTTCCACGACAACCGGGCTCATTCACTGGCCGAAGTTTTTACCAAGTTCCATCATCGTGTTCCAAAGGACTTTTCCGCAAAGGAACTGGAAGCTCTCCTTCACTACCTAAACACTCTTTGAGAAAAGATCATGGTTCTATCCAAACCGATTCTCTTTTTGCTTGCTCTTGTTGCAGCGTTATCCTGCCAACCACTGGCGACAGCCGGTGGCCGGCCCAACATCATTTACATTCTGGCCGACGACCTTGGATATGGGGATGTTGGTTGCTACGGGCAGGAGAAGCTACAAACTCCCAACTTGGATCGCTTGGCCAAGGAGGGACTCCGCTTTACTCGCCATTATGCCGGTTCGACGGTTTGCGCACCATCTCGCTGTGTATTGCTGACCGGATTGCATACCGGACATGCCCGGATCCGGGGAAATGGTCCCGGACAATTGGAACGGAGTGATCTCACTTTTGTCCGCTTCCTGCAAAGCGGCGGCTATCGAACCGGTGCTTTCGGTAAATGGGGCATCGGCAATCCGCCGCCGCTCAATGATCCGGAGATCCATGGCTTCGACGAGTTCTACGGCTATGTCAACATGTACCACGCCCACAATTATTTTCCGGAGTTTTTGATCCGCAACGGCAAGCGTGTTCCTCTTCGCAATAAGCTCTACGATGACTGGAAGAAGAAACAGACCGGACCGAGGGAGGGAGCTGGAGTTGCCAAGGTCGCCGTCGACTACGCCCCGGAGTTAATCTGCGATGCGATGCTGCAGTTTATTCGCGACAACAAGGATCGCCCCTTCTTCGTCTACTACGCCCTGAACATTCCCCACGCCAACAACGAAGGCGGCAGGGAAAAACGAATTGGCCGCAACGGGATGCGCGTGCCGGATTTGGGGAAATTTGCCACCAAGAAATGGCCTATCCAGGAAAAAGGCTTTGCCCGCATGATCGAGTATATTGATCAGGATGTCGGGAAGATCCTGAATTTGCTACAAGAACTGAACATTGATGACAACACCATCGTCCTGTTTTCCAGCGACAACGGACCTCACCAAGAAGGCGGCCACCGCGTAGCCTTCTTTGATTCCAACGGTGTTCTTCGGGGATATAAACGCGATCTTTACGAAGGCGGCGTCCGGGTCCCTTTTCTAGTGCGTTGGCCGGGAAACGTTCCGGCGGGGAAATCCAGCAATCATATCTCCGGATTCCAGGATGTCTTCCCAACAGTATTGGAGCTTGCGAAAATTAAAGAAATCCCCTCGACCGATGGAATTTCCATGGTGCCTACATTTTTCGGTAAGGGTAAGCAAAAGCAACATCCTCATCTCTATTGGGAATTTCACGAGCGCGGGGGAGCGAAAGCCGTGGTCAAAGGCAATTGGAAAGGCGTTCAATTAGGCGTTCAGAAAAATCCCAATGCGCCGATTGAATTGTATGATCTGGCCGATGACCCATCGGAAAGCAAAAACATCGCTGCCCAGCATCCGGCAATAGTCCGGGAAATCCGGGAGATAATGAAACGGGAACATACCGATCCCCAATAGCCAAACTTCTTCTGGGGCCGCGCTTCTCCGTAAGAATCCTGAAAGGTAGTTGCATGGCTTCGAACGTTCGTCATTTACCAGTCTTGCAAAACTGGGACTGCCACCACTGCAGCAACTGTTGCCGGGAATATGACATTGCCGTTACTGCCGAAGAACGCGAACGCATTGAAAAACAGAACTGGCAGGAAGATCCGGAAATTGGGGACCAGCCTCTGTTTACTCCTTCAGGACCGTGGTGGTCGAAAACGTATCATCTTCGCCATCGCCGAGACCAAGGTTGTATCTTCTTGTCCAAAGAGAATCAGTGCAAAATCCATGAGAAGTTTGGTGCTCAGGCAAAACCCTTGCCTTGTCGCTTATACCCGTAGCTGTTCGTTCCGGTCGGTGATCATTGGCGGGTGGGACTACGGTTTGGTTGTCCTTCCGCAGCAGAAAATCGCGGCAAACCGGTGACCCAACAAGCCGCCACTCTAACTTCCCTGGTCAAGAAGTTCCAGAAACAACAAGAGCTGCCGTCAGGAAAAGTATCACCACCACTTCTGCGCAAATCGCAGGAGGCAGATTGGGCCGATCTTCTTCGTTTCCAGAAAGTATTGCAAAACCTTCTGGAGGATAAGGAGGATCGAGTAGAGTTGCGGCTGCGAAAATGTTTAATGCTGGCAAATCTTTGTCGCAATGCCAAGTTTGATGTGATTAAAGGAAGACGTCTCGATGAATTCCTGGAGCTGGTCACTCCGGCTTTGGCCGAGGAGGTTCCGGCAGATCCTACTACTTTGCCTCGCCCGAGCTGGATAGGCCGTATTCTTTTCCGGCAACTGGCGGCCATGTATTGCCGCAAGGACCGCGGTGAACTGCGGGGCAAAGCAAACCGAAATCGCCTGGCCTTGTTCTATGCAGGTTGCAAATTTGGTTTGGGGGTTGGAAAGGTCCCTAATTTGAACGCTCGCATGGGAAAGTATCTCTTTGCGGATCTGGAGAAACCGGTTGGCGAGCTTCCTCCCGGATGTGAAGCGGCATTGGCAAGATATTTCCAAGTTAAGCTTACCTCATTCCAATTCTGCGGTCCGACTAATGCCAATCTCTCCTTTTGGGATGGCCTTGAGTCTTTGGCACTCACCTATCCTATCATCTTGTGGCTGACCCGGGCAATCCCCGCAGAGGATCGCGAGAAAGCATTGCGACAAGCAATTCACATTGTCGATGATCACTTCGGCTACAATCCCCTTCTCAAGAAAGGGCGCTATAAATTTGCCATGAGCATATTGGCAAGCCATGGAGAACTGCCCAAGTTAATCGCCTGGTACTCACGATAAACAAGGCCCAGCTTTGCCCGGGGCTGTTTTGTTGATGCCCTTTCAGGGCAAATTACAATACCTCAATACTTCGTCGGGACTGGCCCTAAAAACCAACGTCGGGTTGTATAAACTGAAATCGAACTGCTTCCCAACAGAACGATCTTTCCTTAAAAACTCGGCCAGCCGTGCCTGAGGTCCACCTATTGCAGGCCACCACCATCTTCGAATGATAAGATAAACCCAACGGAACCAAAAAGTATCTCCGAAAAGATTTATCATGAACGAACTCCTGCCTATTACTCCGGATAATTACGACGCTGTTCTCTTCGATTTGGACGGTGTGCTGACAAAAACGGCCAAGGTTCATGCCACCTGCTGGAAGACAATGTTTGACGATTTCTTGTTGCAGTATGGGCGGAAAATTGGCGAGGTGTTGTCCCCGTTTGATATTGCCAAGGACTATCGGCTCTACGTGGATGGAAAGCCGAGATATGAAGGTGTTCAGGGCTTTCTCGATTCTCGGAAAATTGGTCTTCCTTACGGTTATGTTCAGGATCTGCCGGATAAGGAAACCATTTGCGGCTTGGGAAATCGCAAAGACCAGTTAGTCAAGAAAGCTATTCAAAGAGGAGAAGTCGAGATCTATGAAAATTCAATTACCTGGGTTAAACAGCTCCGGGAAAAGGGAATCAAGACAGCCGTGGTTTCTTCCAGCCGCAATTGTAAGGAAATTCTTCAGGCCGTAGCCATCGAGGGGCTTTTTGATGTTCGCATCGATGGAAAATTGGCATCCGAATTGGGAATTCCGGGGAAACCACTTCCGGATACTTTCCTCAAAGCTGCGGAGATGCTGGCGGTAAAACCGGACCGAGCCATTGTTGTCGAGGATGCGATTGTCGGCGTACAATCCGGTCGGGCTGGAAATTTTGGCTTGGTAATTGGCGTGGATCGGGCCGGGCATGCAGACGCTCTGAAGGGAAATGGAGCGGATGTGGTTGTCCAAGACTTGGGAGAGTTTTTATGAGATGGATTCGGCAATTTTTACTGTCGGGACATTCGTTCGCCGGCAATTCCGGATATAAAAATCAGTGAGCGGAAAGATTTTTGATTCTGGATTTCAATGAATGGGAACAATTGATGTCCCGATTTGACCTCAGCCAATACGACATTACCGTTGAAGACATCCGCCGAAATCTCTCTCCTGCGGTCCTTTACCAAGAAGCCATTCAAACCGAAAAAGGCACGGTGCTGGCCAATTCGGGGGCGTTGATCGCCTACTCCGGATCTAAAACCGGACGGTCTCCAAAAGACAAACGCATCGTCAAACAGCCCGACTCGGAAAAAGATGTATGGTGGGGACCCGTCAACATCCCCATTGAAGAATTCATCTTCGCCGTCAACCGGGAACGGGCCATCGACTATCTCAACACACGGGACAGACTATATGTCGTGGATGCTTATGCGGGCTGGGATCCTGCCTATCGGGCTCGTGTTCGGGTTATCTGCACTCGCCCTTATCACGCCTTGTTCATGCATACTATGCTCATTCGGCCGTCGAAAGAAGAACTGCAGGATTTTGGGAAACCGGATGCGGTCATCTTTAACGCCGGTCAGTTTCCTGCCAATCGGCATACTTCCGGAATGACCTCCAAGACCAGCATCGACCTGAACATCGCCACTCGGGAAATGGTCATCTTGGGAACTGAATACGCCGGCGAAATGAAGAAAGGCGTGTTCACCATGATGAATTACTATATGCCGAAACGGGATGTCCTGTCGATGCATTGCTCCGCTACCGCAGACAGGGAAACGGGGCGTTCTTCCATCCTGTTTGGATTGTCCGGCACGGGCAAGACGACTCTGTCGGCGGATCCCAAGCGATTATTGATTGGAGATGATGAACACTGCTGGTCGGACAATGGCATTTTTAACATCGAAGGCGGTTGCTATGCCAAGGCGATTGACCTCACGCCTGAATCCGAACCGGATATATTCCAGGCTCTGCGATTTGGTTCCGTTCTTGAAAATGTTGTCTACGATGAATTCGATCACACCGTGGACTTTAGTGATGACTCGATCACTCAGAACACCCGAGGCGCTTACCCCATCGAGTTCATTAAGAACGCCAAGATTCCCTGCGTGGCCGGACATCCAACAGATGTGATCTTTCTCACCTGCGATGCTTTTGGCGTACTCCCTCCTGTCAGCCGCCTGACACCCGAGCAAACCATGTATCATTTCATCAGCGGGTACACAGCGAAGGTTGCCGGGACTGAAGTAGGCGTTTCCGAACCGCAGGCGACTTTCTCTCCCTGCTTTGGCGGGCCGTTTCTGGTATGGCACCCCGGAAAGTACGCTGAAATGTTGGCCTCACGAATTCAAGAGCACCAATCAAATGTGTGGTTGGTCAACACGGGGTGGAGTGGGGGCGCTTATGGGACAGGATCCCGGATGAAGCTCTCCTTTACCCGGTCCATCATTGACGCGATTCATTCGGGGAAACTGGCAGATGCTCCGGTGGAAGCCGACCCGATTTTTGGAATTAAGGTAGTTGCCAAGTGCCCGGATGTACCGGGGGAACTACTAATCCCGAAAAATACTTGGGCCGACAAAGGCTCATTTGATCAGACCGCCAAGAAATTGGCCGGTCTTTTTCGCGACAATTTTTCCAAATACGAAGCAGGAGTCGACAAGGAGGTCCGGGCGTCTTCACCTCAACCCTAAATAATTCCCTGAAGTTCTTCAGCGAGCCTGAAAATTAACATGCTAAAACATCAACCGGTTTTGCCGACAGAGTTTGAGTACCCCATCGATGATTGGCGAATCGTCGAAAAAGTTTTTCGTTTGCAACATCTCGCTCAAAATGAAACCCTGTTCTCCGTCAGCAATGGTTACGTAGGCATCCGGGGAGCTCACGAGGAAGGCCGTCCTGCTTATCAAAACGGCACCTTTATCAACGGGTTTTATGAAACTTGGCCCATTAGTTACGGGGAAGAAGCTTACGGGTTTGCCAAGACCGGCCAAACCATCGTCAATGTGCCCGATTGCAAGCGAATTCGGCTTTATGTGGATGACGAATCCTTTTATTTACCTTCGGCCACTTTGCTGGAGTATGAGCGTGCTCTGGACATGAAGGCAGGTACCTTGGACCGTCAGGTTCTCTGGGAACTTCCATCGGAAAAGCGAGTAAAAATTCGCTCCCGGCGATTGGTCTCGTTAGAGGAACGCCATGTCGCTGCCGTTGAGTATGAGGTCACCTTAGTCAACGCCAAAGCCCCGGTCATCATGGTCTCGGAAATTCGGGACGTGCAAGATGAGATCGACCACGATGGAGACCCTCGTCGTTTTCGCGGCTTTCAAGGGCGGGTGTTAATGCCGGAGGAATCTCATAACGAAGACCGCCGCCTCGTCTTGGGATACCGAACCCAACGCAGCAAAATGACCACGGCTTGCGGGGTCGACCACATCATCGAAACCGAGTGCGAATATTCCGTTCAAGAAAAGTTTGGGGAGGACTCCGGAGAATTTGTTTTCTCCTTCGATGGCGAACCGGGCAAGCCGATTCGGATCATTAAATTCATCGCCTACCATTCCTCCAGTTACCGGCCGGTCAATGAAATGTGTGACCGGGTTCAGTGGACTTTGGATCGCACCGTAAGGCATGGCTTTGAACACCTGCTGGAAGACCAACAGGCTTTCCTGGATAAATTCTGGGAGCGGAGCGATGTAAAAGTCGATACTCAGCACCCCCGGGCGCAACAATGTATTCGTTGGAATCTGTTTCAGCTCTTCCAAAACACTGCTCGGGTCGAACGTACTAGCGTGCCCGCCAAAGGACTCACGGCCCAAGGATACGAAGGTCATTACTTCTGGGATGTGGAAATCTATGTCATTCCCTTCCTGATTTATACCTCGCCCCACGTGGCCCGCAATTTACTCTGGTATCGCTACAGCATCCTGAACAAGGCCCGGGAACGTGCCCGCCAGGTCAACCAACAAGGGGCATTATTTCCCTGGCGGACAATTAATGGGGAAGAGGCTTCCGCCTACTATGCAGCCGGCACAGCTCAATACCATATCAATGCCGATATTATTTATGCGCTGCGAAAGTACGTCGAAATAACCGGAGATCTGGATTTTCTCCTGGAATACGGAATGGAGATGTTGGTGGAAACCGCCCGACTCTGGTTTGACTTGGGGTTTTTCTCGGAAGCCAAAGACGGCAAGTTCTGCATTCACGGAGTCACCGGCCCGGATGAATATACAACAGTGGTCGATAACAACTTATTCACGAACCTAATGGCACGGGAAAATTTTCGCTACGCCGTCCAAACCCTGGATATGATTCGAGGGAAACATCCGAACAGATGGAAGATCCTTGTCCACAAAACCAAGGTGACTTTGTCTGAAGTGGACCAGTGGCGCGAAGCAGCGGAAAACATGTTTATCCCCTATGACCAAAAGCGTCAGATTCACCTTCAAGATGATGACTTCCTCAGCTTAAAACCCTGGGATCTGAAACAATTGCCGCGAGACAAATTTCCATTGTTGCTTCACTACCATCCCCTGGTCATTTATCGCCACCGGGTAATCAAGCAGGCAGATTTGGTGTTGGCGATGTTTCTCCTGGGCAATGAATTTACCAAGGACCAGAAAAAGCGCAATTTCGACTACTATGACCCTCTAACGACCGGAGACTCGTCGTTATCGGCGTGTATTCAAAGTATCATCGCTGCAGAGGTCGGCTACCTGGACAAAGCCCGGGATTATTTCATTTACGCTTCACTGGTGGATCTCGCCGACATAGCCGGCAACGTGCGGGATGGCGTGCACATTGCCTCAATCGGTGGAACGTGGATGGCGCTGGTCAACGGCTTTGCCGGTATGCGTGATTACAATGGGGTGTTGTCGTTTAATCCTACTCTGGATGGAGAGCAATTACGGCGGCTGCAATTCCCATTGACGATACGGGGGAACCTCCTCCAAGTAGAGGTCACTAAAAAGGAGACCACCTACCTACTCAAAAACGGCGGTACCTTACAGATTCAACATTGCGGCAAAGAATTGACCTTGGAAGAGGGTAAAAAAGTTAGCTTGCCCAACAAGTCCAAATAAACTTCCTTGAAGTGCTAAGCGAGGCTATCCGTTCCGGCTAGGGAGTTCGAACGACACTATCCGGGGTTCGAGAAAGCCCATTTATTTTCTTTTTGGCCCAGCCTAAGAATCGCTTCAACCAATCCGTGTCGGGATTAATTTGCGGGGGACGGCGTTCGGACATGTTCGGTCGAAAGATTAGCAGAAGGAAGAAGGGCAAATACCAAAGGACATAAACTCCCCCGCGGTCCGCATACCAGAATTGAATGCCAATCAATACCGCCGTGGACATGGCCAATAGATGGGCCAGGTTTTTTGGATTCGGCCAAAGGGCTGTCATGATTGCCAAGGCTATATAAGCGATGAAAACCGGCATACGATAGGCCCAATGAACTCCCGTCCAAAAACCTTCTTGTTCGGGTACTTTCCACGGCTGCCAGTCCGGAATGGCAAGTGTGTTGGTAATGATGGACCCCAAGTTGTTATCCAACCACAACATTAAACCGGTAATTCCCAAACAAAATCCTGCGGTTAAGAGGCAGGCGGCCGAAAACCTCCCGGCTCCCCGTTTCCAATAAAACCCAATCCATACCGGGACCACCAAAGCTGGGAAAAATACCGTTCCCACAGCGATACCGAGAAACAACCCCGAGAAGGTTGGGTGCTTGTAAAGGACCACTGCCCAGATCATCAATGCCATGGGCCAGACGTGATGAACTTGGCCAACATAATAACCGGTGTAGGGCAATAATAGGTAAAAGGTCGCCGCCGCCATTCCGGAGGTCAGCGAGCCAAAATGCCGAGCACCCACCATAATCAAGCCGACAATCACCGAAAGGTGGCAAAGGATCGCGAAGGTGCGATTGAACAAGAAGTTTGGCTCCAGGGATTTTTCGGCAACCCGAAAGAATGCAGTGGTCCGTCCCACCGTTTCCTTGACCTCTACAGGGGATTGCTTCTCCTCCACGTTTTTGGAACCCAAGTGAGCCACCTCGAGCCGAGTGATCGGCCGGTAGGCAACAACAGCCAAACAGATAAACAACGCCATGCCAAGCCAGGCCAGACCACCGAAGTTGAGGTTCGGCCCCAATGCCGGACGTCGCACCAGCAACAGATCGAGAAAACAGCGGAAGAGGAAGTAGGCGGAGCCGCAGAGCAACCACAAGTAACCAACCCAAAGCGAAGAGGAATACTGTGCCTCTTCGGCAGATCGGTTGATGACCAATTGCGCGGAGTTGGTCGAGCCGGCAAATGGATTTCCCAGTGCCTGGCCGCTGGAACCGGCTACAACGGAGGCCAAGTCGGTTGCTACTTTATTCCGAGTCAATTCTTGCGATTGGCGAGCTTCCTGGATTAGTAATAATCCGGGCACCAGGACAAAAATTGTTACAATGTCCAAGTCGCGAATGCTTATCAACCGGGAGAATTTGAAGAACAACGCCATCGCCAAGAGAAAGGAAAAATAGAACCAGGTCGTGGCGTTGGGAAGATTAAAATTGAGGAATATAGAAACCGGGCTTGTCATGTTAGTACCCGCACGGCCCGAATAAATTGTAAATCATTTAGTTATAAACATAACAGCTGCAGTAAATTAATACTGAATATTTAATGTCTACCAGGAAGGTCGGCAATCCGGGAAATTACTGAAATATATATTTTGCACCCCGCACTTGAGGCGAACCCCATGCCCCGCTATAACATTTTCTCCATTTTAATAAGTTTATTGGTATTTTCCGGAGATACTTGCGCGGCGGATTGGCCGATGTACCGCTTCGATGCCCAACGGGGAAATGCCACTCCGCACCCCTTGCCCAAGAAGCTCCATTTCAATTGGAAGCGCACCTTTGCGGTCCAACCCGCTTGGCCGGAAACTCAAAGTAAGCTTCAGTATGATGCGGTCCCTCAACCGATAGTACTTGGCAAGCAAATCTTCATCCCTTCTACGGTAACCAATTCTCTGACAGCATTTGCAACCCGCGATGGCAAGGAGCAATGGCGCTTTTATGCAGAGGCTCCCATCCGCTTTGCTCCGGTTGGTTACAAGGACAAGGTTCTGTTTGTTTCCGATGACGGCTACCTCTATTGCTTGCGGAACCGGGACGGTAAGCTCCTGTGGAAGGTGGGGGGCGGTCCTAACCCCCGGTGGATAATCGGCAATCATCGGCTGATTTCCAGTTGGCCGGCTCGGGGCGGACCTGTCCTCCATGAGGGCAAGGTTTTCTTCGCCGCCGGTATTTGGCCCTTCATGGGAATTTTTATCCGAGCGGTAAACCCGGACACCGGCGAAGTGGTGTGGACCAACAGTGGCGAGGGAACTAATTTCACCGTTCATCCACACGGAGCCCCTTCCTTTGGTTCCATTTGCCCGCAGGGGCATTTGGTTGCTACGGGAAATCATCTTGTAGTTCCCGGCGGCATGTCACCACCAGCTGTCTTTGCTACCAACACAGGCATCTGGCGCCATTTCCGGTTTGACGGCCGTGTAGGCGGACATGATGTTCGCGCAGATGAGGAAGCTTATTTTGTGGGTGGATACGCTTACCATGCCGAAACGGGAACGCGCATGGGCCTTGGGGTGCCAAGATGTGTAGATGAAAAACAAGCTTATTACTTCGATGGGAAGACTTTGATTGCGGACTCGGGCAAAATCAAAACGGGGACCAAGATAGATCGCCGCGGGAAAAAAATCAGTTCCCCGCGATTTGAGAGGAAGATTTCCTTTCGTCTGAAGCTAAATGGTATCGCGGGACCTGTGGTTCTAAAAGCCGGCGACCTTTTCATCACCGGCGGGCGAAACAAAGTGGCAGCCTTTTCCCTCCCAGCAGGTAAGAAGGACATCGACGAGGTAAAAGCTTTATGGTCTGTGGATGTTGAAGGTAATGTCCACCATATGATAGCGGCGGATGACCGCTTGTTCGTGATGACCGAGGATGCCAACCTGTATTGCTTCGGCCCGGAAAAATCGACCTTCGAGATAAATCCTAATGTTTCACTCAGGGAGAAGAGATCTCCATCTTGGCGGAATGAAGTTGCCAGCATATTGCAGACCACCCAGAAGAACAAAGGCTATGCCGTAATTTACGGCTTGGCCGCCAAGGAGTTGATATGGGAGCTGACCGAGCAGTCGAACCTGTATCTTTTGGTAGTAGAACCGGATGCCGAGAAAGGAGACCAATTCCGCCGCCTTGTTGGCAAAACAGGCTTATATGGAAAACGGATCTCTGTATTTGTCGGCGACCCGGTAGCAACTCCATTACCTCCTTACCTTGCGAAACTGATTTTGGTGACGAAACCAGTCATTGAATCTCCAGCTTTAAAAAGAATTGTGCGGACACTACGGCCTTATGGTGGTCAGGCGGTACTTAAACTCACTTCCCCGCAACACAATGCAGTTACCAAAATCCTTTCCGATCTCAAGGAGCCACAGATAAAAATTTTGCGACAAGGGAATCTCACTCGCCTTGTACGGGAGGGGGCACTTCCGTATGCGGATGATTGGACTCACCAATATGGAAATCCCGGACAAACGGGAATTTCTCTGGACAAGAATGTGAAGGCTCCCCTTGGACTGCTTTGGTTTGGTGGTCCTTCGCATGAAGGCATCCTCCCCCGGCATGGGCATGGACCTTCTCCGCAAGTGGCTGGGGGGCGGCTTTTCATCGAAGGTCCCGATATGTTGCGAGCGGTAGATGTTTACTCCGGAATAGTGCTCTGGGAAAAGGAATTAAAAGATTTCGGCCGCTACTACAATACCACTCGCCATTTTCCGGGAGCCGGTGAGGTCGGCAGCAACTATGTATCCCTAGCAGACAAAGTCTATGCGGTTTATGGAAATGTCATTCTGGAGCTGCATGCGGCAACTGGAAAGTTGAACCGTGAATTTAAGCTGCACCCGGAGGAAGGAAAGGAACCGCCATATTGGGGCTCGATTTCCGTTTGGAAGAATCTATTGGTCGCAACCTCATCCCCTGTTTCTTTGACTGGGATTTCCTCAGATTCCGGGGCTGTCGCCCGGATTCCTGACAAGATGGTTGCACTGATTTCGCCCCACGCCAAATGGCATTATCTCGCCGGTACAGACCCGAAAGATGGTTGGCAGGATTCGGATTTCAATTACGGAAAATGGAAGACTGGAACAGCCGGCTTCGGCTATGGAGATGGCGATGATCGCACGCCTATTGCTATGCGCGGTAAGTTCGGCCGGGTATATATCCGCACCTCCTTCATGATAAAGCATCCGGAAGAGGTTGAGGCGTTGCAGTTACACATTAATTACGATGACGCCTTTATCGCCTATTTGAATGGTAAAGAAATCTGCCGCAGAGGAGTTCGAAGGGGGAATGGTGCAAAAGCTTCGGGAATACGAAGTCATGAGGCAGGCCGCTTTGAATCCTTTCCCATTGGCAACTTCCGGAAATATTTAAAGCCGGGCAAAAACTTCCTCGCCGTTGAAGGTCACAACGTGAGTCTCCGCAGCAGTGATTTCACATTAGATCCGTTTTTGGTTGCCAAGATAAACGGTCAGCAGGTAAAGGAAAAAGAAAAAAGACCTCACTCCCCTACACTTCCTATGGTTCGTTACTCGTCGGGAAGTCGGAAGCTGGTGGTGTTTGATCGCCATTCCGGAAAATTACTTTGGTCCCGGGAGGCAGAGTTCAACTTTCGCCACAATAATATTGCGGTTGGTGGCGGAAAAGTGTTTTGCATCGACAGTATGACGAGCGCTCGTAAAAACGCACTCGAACGCCGTGGGATCAAATTTTCCGGCAAGCCGACTCTGTATGCATTAAATGCCACCACTGGAAAAGTAATCTGGAGTACTCAAGAAAACATTTTTGGCACGTTCCTCAGCTATTCCAAGGAGCAGGACTTGGTCCTTCAAGCCGGCAGCAGTTACCGAGACCGGGCTGCCGATGAGGTTAACACCGGGATGATTGCCTATCGCGGCAAAGATGGCGAAGTCCTGTGGCACAATCCCACGATTCGCTACGGGGGGCCTTGCCTGTTGTGGAAGGACAAGATTCTAACGAACGGCTCCGGGGGATTTGCCATCGACATAAAATCCGGCAAACCAACCGGCTGGAAATATAAGCGCATGTATGGTTGCAATACGGCTCTCGGCAGCGAGCATTTGTTGACCTTTCGCTCAGGTTGCGCCGGGTTCTTTGATCTGGAAAATGACTCCGGTACGGGAAATCTTGGCGGCTTCCGTTCGAGTTGCACCAACAATCTCATCGTCGCCAATGGGGTTTTGAATGCTCCCGACTACACTCGGACTTGTTCGTGTGCCTATCAGAATCAAACATCCTTGGCGTTAATCCATATGCCGGAAGCTGAGTTTTGGACCTTCGGAGGTGTACCCAATTCGAATCGAGCCGGTTACAACTTTGGTGCTCCGGGTGATCGCCGGGATAAGAACGGGACTCTTTGGAAAGCCGACAGCAATGCCGAGTTGGATCCCGAAAAGTGTTTAGTGCACCGCATGCATTCGTCTTTGGTTGAAACCGGTGATCTCCGGTGGGTGGCTGCCTCGGCAATATTTGGTGTTCGCAAGATTCGAATCCCGGTCGAGAAGAAAGGGAAATACCAAATTAAACTTATTTTCCTGGAACCGAAGTCGGTAAAACCTGGAGAACGAGTTTTTAGTGTGCTGCTCCAAGGAAACTTGGTGGTAAAGAAATTGGATGTGGTCAACGCTGCTGGCGGAACCAAGCGTACCCTCAAGAAACAGTTTTCAGTGATCTTGCAAAATGGTTTCATCGATGTGGAGCTTCAACGACTAGGGGAAATGCCAACCATAATCTCCGGGGTTGAAATTGTTTCCCCGAAATAAACCACAACAGAGCTCACTTAAAAGATGAACTGATAGGTTTGAATGATTGCCAGTGGTTTTTCTGTCTGTGATCTCTGTGGTTTTTGGTTCCGGCTCAGCAGCTTAGGAGAAGACAATCGTCTTATTCTGATGGACAATGATGCGGTCTTCCAAGTGCCATTTCACGGCGCGAGCCAGGACATTGCGTTCTAAATCCAACCCTAAGTCTTTCAATTCCCGCACGGAACATTTGTGGGAAACTCGAATCACATCCTGTTCGATAATTGGCCCTTGATCCAAATCCGCAGTGACATAATGGGCGGTGGCCCCAATGAGCTTTACTCCTCGATGATAGGCTTGCTTGTAAGGATTGGCTCCGATAAAGGCGGGGAGAAAGGAATGGTGAATATTGATGATGCGGTTGGGGTAATGATCCACGAACTTTTCCGTCAAGATCTGCATGTATCGTGCTAATATCACCAAGTCCGCTTTTCCGTTAATTAACTTCAGAGCCTGCTGTTCGGCTTCTTCCTTATTATCCTTAGTAACTGGAATCTCATGAAAAGGGACACCAAAGGATTCTGTGGCTTCTTTTAAGTCCGGGTGATTGCTGACAACCATTTCAATATCAGCCGGCAATTCTTGTCGCGACCAACGCCAGAGGATTTCCAAAAAGGCATGATCGTACTTGGAAACAACAAGGCGATCTTTTTCCGATCGGCGGCGTAACTTATTTTCCAGTCCATGGAATAGCGATTCGCCACTGCCTGGGAAAAAAGATTGATTCAAAAGTGGCTTGGAAAGATCCAGGTGAGGAGTTTGGAACTCCAGCCGCATGAAAAGAGTGCCGCCCTCGGGGTCTGTGGAGTGCTGATCCAAAGAGGTGATATTGGCCCCGTGATTGTAAAGGAAACTAGTTACAGCGGCGACAATTCCAGGGCAGTCCGGACAGGTAATCAATAAGCGGGCAGTAGTTTCCAGACTCATGGCACGGAATCCTGGATCGATAGCTTTTTCCCAACATGAAAAACTATTGTTGTAGTTGGAGGCCTACTGTGGTTTTCACTTCCATCAGCAAATTCTCACCGCCCGACATGGCCGTAACCTGCATGGTCTGCAGGTTGTTGAAGCTTACTAACCGGCCTCTGGCAACATCAAAATAAGCCTCCCCTTTACTATCTTGTTTTTCCAATTTCATGGTGATGGGGGAATTGGGGTCGGGAGTTAATTGCATCTCCGGGGAGACGGTTATTTTGGCGAGACGCTTTCCGGATTTATTCCCGACTCCTTCAAAAACATAAGTATTTACGGTTTTCATCTCGGCAAAGGGTAGTTTTTGCGATATGGAATTACTCCAAGAATCCCCTCTCGCAATTGGCTGAGAAGGGAAGGACATTCCTCCCTGGCTGATCATTTTTTTGATGCCTTCCTCCGACAGAAAATTGCCGCCGATTCCTTTACCCGGCCCGCCGATCTCTTTTAGTGTCCGCAGGAAATTCTCCGGAACCTGGACCTCAGTAATCTTGCCATCGGGAGCCATGGTAAATCGGATTTCCGCTTCGGTCATAGCCTTGAAGAGCTTGGCCATCAATGCCCCGACGGTCCCTTTGATCTTTTCTTTGGAGTCCGTGTCGTAAGAAAACTTTTTATTGAACGTGTCCAGGTCAAATCGGATTCGTTTAAACCAGTAGGAAACTTTGGCATGTCCCTTGGCATCCACATCATTGATCTTCCAGGTAACATCCATTTTCTGTTTCAGGCGAACGACATTGGTCCGACCGGAAACGGTGATTCGAGTTTCCATGTCTTGACTCATTTGATAGTTGAGAACCAATCCTTTGGTTAGCCGATACTGGAGGGTAGTTTTTCCTTCCTGAGCAGCTCCGTTGGCTGCGAAAAGCACCACTGGCAATAAAGCCCACCTCATCGACCCGATCCTGGGAGTTTTCATGTAAAAAACCTTTTTGAAATTGGAAGTTTGCTATTCCTTTATCACTTCGAGGA
>CAZPPD010000012.1:0-19144 GCA_964588185.1 uncultured Alcaligenaceae bacterium
GCTGGTCCGGCGTCCATTGGCGGAAAAGGTGCGGGAAATCTGGTCCTGATTGTCACCTGCGGGCGACTACCGCGTTCCGCGCTCCCCGGCAGGGGTCATCATGGGGCTTGTATCTTCGGTCCAAGGTAAAATCTTAGCGGGAATGATTTAGATGATTATCTTTAGCAACGACAATAACCTGATCTTTATTACTGGGGCGACCGGATACGTGGGTGGTCGTTTGGTTCCAGATTTGTTGGAGTCAGGATATTCAGTACGCTGCCTAGTCCGCGAGCCACGAAAACTTGAGGAGCGGTCTTGGCGAGGTCACAACAAGGTGGAGATCGTCAAGGGGGACATGTCGGATATTGATATTCTGACAGAGCAATTGCGGGGTTGTTCTGTCGGCTATTACCTTGTTCATTCTATGGAAGCCACAGGTGGAGAATACGCCGAGCGAGACAAACAACTGGCAACTCACTTTGCTCAAGCAGCAGCAAAAAGCGGATTACAAAGAATTATTTATCTCGGCGGCTTAGGAGAAATGGGCGAGGGACTCAGTGAACACCTTTGCTCCCGCCGCGAAGTCGAGGAAAGGCTCGCTTCCACGGGCATTCCGGTAACCACCTTTCGGGCCGCAATGATAATTGGTGCGGGCTCTGCTTCTTTTGAAATTCTTCGTTATTTGGTAGAACGTCTCCCAATTATGGTTACGCCATCTTGGGTGAAGACCGAATCACAGCCAGTGGCCATCACTGACGTTTTGCATTGGCTGGTACGCTGTCTTCGTGTTCCGGAAACGAAGGGCAAAACTTTGGAAATCGGGGGACCTGATGTTCTGCCTTACACCGAACTTATGCAGATCATGGCTTCTGAACTCCACTTGAGTCGCCGAATCATTTTCCCGCTCCCCGTGCTCACACCTCGGCTCAGTTCGATGTGGATCAGTCTTGTTACCCCAGTGTCCTATCGCATTGCCCGTCCACTTGCCGAAGGTCTGCGTAATCGAGTTATAGTCACCAACGAAGAAACTCAACGACTCATGCCGCATTCTCCGATCGGAGTAAGAGAAGCTATTCGCCAAGCAGTACAGCAAACTGAAGCCAATGACATTGAAACTCGTTGGTCGGCCGCAGGTCCGATTCCGGGTGACCCGGAATGGGCTGGCGGAAAGGTTTTTACGGACCAACGCTCGGTCATAATAAAGGCTGATCCTGCTTCTGTTTTTGCGGCAGTATGCCGAATTGGAGGAGGTAATGGTTGGTACGCAGGTGACATTCTTTGGCGGATACGCGGGTGGATGGATCAACTGGTCGGTGGTCCCGGACTCCGGCGGGGGCGGCGACACCCGGAGGAAGTCGCATTTGGCGAAGCCCTGGATTTTTGGCGAGTGGTAGGAATCGACCGACCCCGGTCGTTGTCTTTGTTAGCAGAGATGAAAGTGCCAGGAAAGGCCATGCTCAACTTTGACTTGGCTCAAACGGAAGACAGCGATTGTGTTAACTTGACCATGACAGCACGTTTTCGTCCGAAGGGCCTGTTGGGCCTGCTTTATTGGTATGCCGTTGTACCATTGCACGAGATTGTATTCGGCGGAATGTTAAACGGGATTCGTAAAGCTGCGGAAAAGTCTTTTAGAGCGAAACAATCTAAAGGCGACAATCCCAAGCAACAATCGACAGCTTCCCCTGCAGGATATGGGCGGGCTCGATTGTGGTTGGGCATCTCCGCCGTCGGAACAATGGTTACCTTGGCAACGTTAGGTTTGGCCACAGGGTTTTCTGGCATTGTCCAACGATTGGTTGATTCGTCTATACTGTCGCAACTTTCTGCACTCGCGTGCTTTCTTTTTGTTTATATCGCGGTGCAATTACCATTCGACGTATTGGGCGGATACTTGCTGCCAAAGCTCTACAGACGACAGCATCCCCCGTTGGGGGCTTACTTGCTCGGACTTTTTCGTGGAGTAACAACCCATGGTTCGCTGATGTTTCTCGCAGGTGCTACGCTTTTGTTCGCCGGGAAATATGGTGGGATTCTTGGGACTGTTGCTGCCGGGATGGGGCTCACCCTTTTGCTTTTGCGTGGCAGACTATTTGTGGCGTCGCTTATGGCACCCCTAGCCTTGAAATCGAACCGAGAGGAAATCTCCGGAAATGAGGAGGCTCTGCCGGTCTATTCGGCCACTACTTCCGATGAAGGATTCACCGGTGGTGTGCTTGGAGTCCTCACCCCGGGAATTCAGATTCTGCCTGATAAATGGAAGAAAGTCCTTGCTCCTGAGGAATACAACCTGGCAATAAAACGGCGGTCTCTAGCCATACGCACAGGTAGCTGGCTCCGTGGCCGGTCCGTCGCTCTTTTGTTCACTTTGGCTGGATTGACCCTATCAGCCTGGTTGGTTCCTGTGGAACTCATGGGTACAGCAAGCGGGGTTATTGAATTAAGTCTTTGGTTCAGTCTTTGGTCTTTCCTCGGTTTGTTGACACTCCCAACGCTCAGCCGCCGGGGAGTCATCGAGGTTGACGAACGAGCACGCGCCGAAGGTATTTCACATCAGGCGATTCAGAACACCACAAGTAAGTTGGACAACTTGCAAGATGGCGAACGATATCGGCCGCCGCTCATTGAGACTATATTTCATCCAATTCCTAGTGTTCAAAACCGTCTGGAAGGACCAATCCCTCACGGTCTTATCGGGTGCTGGGACGCCGCTCGAACGTTTGTGTACATCAGCTTGTCAGGCCTTGGGCTTTTGGGACGTGCCGTCCATTGCAATTGTGGCAGACCATCATTGTGGGTGTTCCTGCCATTTGATTAATATTCTTTGGTAAGTTAGGTAATCGACCGGTCGTTATGATAAATCCGGCTAAAAGTCAAAATTGTACAAACCGCTCCAAGCAAATCTTCCTTTCGGGGAAAATCCAAATTACCATTTTGATTGTGAATCCATCGTGGTGTCTGTCCAGCGGGTGACGGGCACCTGGTTAATTTTCGTTCATCATTTCTGAACAGCCAAACAATATTGCAGAAGGAAAGAACGTATAACTTGCAGGCTTCGCGGAGTGAGTTATTATGGAAACGAACCCCGAGAACCTCCACAAACCATTTCTGCGGCTTTTTACTGCCAATGAACTGGCGATTCTCACATACGTTCGTCGTCTCGTGCCGACAAGGCACGATGCCGCTCGCTGGTGTTATGGCGGAAATTTGCCGGACTGAACGACCGAGGCGGCTTTCGTAAGTGGGCCTTCCCGTGGCTCACTTTGAGATTCTGGCATGGTTACGCGATAAGGCTCGGGATCGTCATGTGCTGGCGGAAGATGTTCTTAAGTTGATCGCCGAAGAATCTGCCAGCAAGGAAACGAAAAACGCTGCCCAGCGAGAAGCACAGGAGTGCTGTCTGCTAAAGCTCTCTTCGGAACATCGAACTCTAGTTCTGGCAGCATACGATCCGGACTCGAAGATCGAAACGGTGGCCAAGAAAAGTAAACGCACCCTGTACGAAAACGGCAACCTGGCAGCGAAGGCGAAATATTCGCCGTTGGCGAGGAGGGATATGTCTCCGATTGGCATCGGCACGTCGCCGGCAGGTTATTCATTTTGGAACGGTCGGATTGACGAGTTGGCCCTGTTTGAACGGGCACTATCAGTGAAAGAAATTACAGACCTTTATCAATCTGCACAACGGAAAGAACCATGAACCGGAAAATCACGCTTCTCTTCAAGATATTATCCATCGTTCTTTTGTCACTCGGTCTCGTCGATGCAACCAGTGCCCAGCAGCGGCCCAATATTATCTTTTTTGCAGTAGATGATATGTGCGACTGGGTGGGAGCGATGGGCTACAAACAGGCAAAAACCCCAAACATTGATGCGCTGGCATAAAGCGGCGTGTTATTCACTAATGCCCATGCCCCCGGCGTGTTCTGCGCGCCATCCCGCAGTGCCATCTTTACCGGGAAGTATGCGTCAACAACGGGTTGCTATCGGAATCAGGTCTATTTCCGGGAACATCCGGAACTGCAACCAATTCACGTCACCTTGGCCCAGGCAGGGTATCGAACGTTCGGCGTCGGCAAAATATTTCACCACCCCGCCGGGTTTGCAGATCTCCGTGGTTGGACACAATTCTACCTGCGAAATCCGGAAGCGAAGCGCGAAGGCTGGCCGTTGGATTCGTGGGGGAAAGATACGCCGATTCCGAAACCATTTCCGAACAGTATCTACAACAAGGGCCGCAAAATCACCGGCGGATTGTTCCTGGAATGGGGGCCGATTCCCAACGAACGGGAAGGCGACATGGCTGACAGCAAACGCATCGACTGGGCGTGTGATGTGCTGAAACGCAAGCACGACCGGCCGTTCTTCCTGGCGGTCGGTCTTTACGCACCGCACTTCCCAAACTACGTCCCACAGAAATATTTCGATCTCTATGATCGCAACAAGATCGAGCTGCCGCCTTACAAGGCGGACGACCTGGATGACCTGCCACCGAAGATCAAACGCCAGAAGATTCACCGAAAGAAACTGCACCATGACCGGTTGGTGAAGCTAAACGCGGTCAAAGATGCCATTCACGGCTATTTGGCTTCGATTTCGTACGCAGATGCCATGCTTGGCCGTTTGCTCGAAGCACTTCGCGAAAGCCCGTATGCCGAGAACACCATCATCGTGTTCTGGAGCGACCACGGCTTTCATCACGGAGAAAAAGGGGACTGGGGCAAACATACCCTGTGGGAACGCACCTCGAACGTGCCGTTCCTTTGGTCGGGGCCGGGTATCGCGAAGGACGCCAAAGTCGATGCCACAGTGAGCCTGATCGACATGTATCCCACGTTTAACGAACTGTGTGGATTGAAGAAAGTCGGCGGACTGGAAGGGCAATCGCTCGCGACCGTGTTGCGGAACCCGGCTTCTGCCAAGGATCGCGATGTCTATCTGCCGTACATGGACCCTGGCGGCTATGCCATCATCAATCAAAAGTGGCGGTACATTCACTACAGCGACGGCACAGAAGAACTCTACGATGTCCGCAAGGATCCCAATGAGTGGTTCAATCTGGCAAAACGCAAAGACTTGGCAATTGTCATGCAAAAGCTCCGATCACGTGCCCCGAAAGTTTTCGCTGCCCCTGGGGTGGAACGAAAAGGCCTGAGACTTATCACTGATGGCGAATCCTTTCGCTGGGAACTCAAAAAGAAAAAAACGAAGAAGAAATAGAACGAAAAGGCATACAGATGAACCAATTTCAATATCTGGTGGTAGCGGTTGCAAGCATCTTGCTTGCCGACTCCCCGGTATTCGCCGACCCTCCGAAAGCACCCAACATTGTCATCATTCTCTCTGATGATCAAGGCTATGCGGACGTCAGTTACAACCCGCATCATCCCAAGGAAGTCCACACCCCGAACATCGATGCGCTGGCGAAAAGTAGCATCGTTTGCACGCAAGGCTACACCACCGGATGCGTCTGTTCGCCCACGCGGGCAGGATTGCTGACGGGACGTTATCAACAACGGTTTGGCGTCTACACTGCCGGGGAGGGCGGCAGCGGTGTGCCGTTATCTGAGGTATATTTCCCACAATACCTGAAAGCTGCCGGGTATGTGAGTGGGGCTATCGGCAAATGGCATCAGGGCGTCGAGTTGAAATACCATCCGATTCATCGAGGCTTTGACGAGTTCTACGGCTTCATGGGTCGCGGTGCTCATGATTACTTCAAACACGACGATCCGGATAGCCCACTCTATCGGGGTTTGAAGCCGACCAAGGACGAGGGCTATCTGACAACCCGCATTACGGAAGAGGCAATTTCGTTCATCGAACGACACAAACGCAAACCGTTTTTTCTTTACGTCGCCTACAATGCCGTCCACGCTCCGGCGCAGGCTCCGAAGAAAGACATCAAGAACGTGACGAATTCCGAGAAACGCAACATCCTGATGGCAATGAACAAACATCTGGATGACGGCGTCGGCAAGATTGTCACCACCTTGAAAAAGGAAAAACTGTTTGACGACACGCTGATGGTATACCTGACCGACAACGGCGGGGCCAAGGGGATGGAAGCCAACAATGCCCCGCTCCGCGGTTACAAACAACAATACTACGAAGGTGGCGTTCGCGTGCCGTTCATCGTCTCCTGGCCGGATCGACTGAAGGGCGGGCAAAGGTGCAATGTGCCCGTCAGTTCGTTCGACATCCTGCCCACCGCACTTGCGGCCACGGGAGTGAAGACGCGAAAGAACGTGCAGCTTGATGGCAAGAATATGTTGCCTGCGCTAGAAGGAAAGGTCGAAAAACTGCACGACCACTTGTTCTGGAGTTCCGGCGGCCTGTCCGGCAAGTGGGCGGTGCGGTCTGGAAAGTGGAAACTGGTTACGGTCAAAGACAAAACGGAATTGTTCGACCTGAGCAAGGACATTGGCGAATCAACCGATCTTGTTAAACAGAATCCTACTGAGGTGAAACGATTGACGAGAATCTACAACCAATGGCTCGATCAAATGGCGGAACCAAACAGCAGGCAACCGAAACGCTGGTATCCGGGTCTAAAAGCGCCCAGGAAAAAGAACCGGAATAGGCAAAATAACAAAAAGCAAACCCGCAGTGAAAACTCCGCGAGAGCAACAGCGAACCATTCAGATTATTTGGACAGGCGGGCGGTTATCGAACCCCGAGCAGTTTTGGCGGATCGGCAACGCATTGCCCAAAATGCTCGCCGCATGAAAAACTAGTGCGGTCTCTAATCGGCTACCGTCGGTCTCTTCCTGTTTTGCGTGTCCTTGTTGAACCTTTTTTACCTATGGCCTTCTCAATCTTTGCCGTGGCGTAAACAATAACACGCGGATTTCTGGAGCCGCTCGAATACAGGTAAAGGGTGTTGCCTTCGCGATAGAACTCGGCACCACGATAACGGTCGTTGAGGGGCGGTCCTGACGGTGGGTCCATGAGCACGTAGCGTTTGCCCTTCTTTCCCAGCGGAGTTAGCTCGGTATCCACTTCCACGTATTTGATGTTGCCGCCTCTCCAAGTCGTGTGATCCTGAAACACGATGTAATTCTTGCCCTGCCAGCGCAGAAACGAGGGACCATACAGGTCGTCCATATCTTCCTCAATCGGCTCCACGAGTGGGGTCTTCAACTGAACCCAGTTCTCGGCATCCTTCGAATGGGCCAGCCAAACACAGCGAATCCCTTTGTCCACAATGAATCCAGAATAGACCATGATGTATTTGCTGCCGTAGCGATTGAGCGGATAGTCGTAGACCCTGGTGTAGGTCGCGTTGCGGGTGCCGATATTCCTGGCCGAGATACTAACTCCCTGGTGCTTGAAGTGGATGCCATCATCGCTGGTCCATAACTCGGTTTGGGAATTTTTTTGATGGCCCCACATGAAGAACTTGCCCTTTTCTCCAATCCAACGAATGTCCGGCGCGGATGGTCCCTTGATGACGGGATTGCTTTTGTACTCAGTCCAGGGGCCTTCGATGCTATCGGAATACGCCATGCTGATGGCGACATGCCGGTGCGGTGCGTAATACAGGTAGTATTTACCCAATGGATTCTTGATGCGGCCATCCGTCTTGATGATGGTCGGATGGATCAAGTCGTTCGTGGGCTTGTATGCAAGATTCTTAGGGTGCAGGACAACCCCTTTGAACGTGAACTCTGGCAAGGGACCTTCCGCGTGGGTGAAGTATCCAGGCAGAAGGATCACCAGGCAAGATGCGGTGAGAGTGATGCGGAGCATTTTTGGCTTCGTCCTTTAGTTTTTGCACAGAGAGGCTTTTATGAGCGAGTTTGAAAACGCCTGAACGACTCTGCTGCACTCAAACATCCTACCGGGAATGTTTCTCAGTTCCGCCGAGGTGTCACCCTTCCCATTCTTCTTTTTGTTCTTCTTCTTTCCGCGCAAAGAAGGCATCGCCGGGCTCATCTCATCAGGCCTGGGTAATAGCCCGTTTAGTTTGGACTTGATTGTGGCGAGTTTCGGATCGGCAGACAGGTTTTTCCATTCGTTGGGATCCTGGGACTGATCGTAAAGCTCATCGCTGCCGTCCTTGTAACGGATGTAACGGTACGACCCTTTACGAACAGAAATGTGTTCGTCAAACGCCATGATCGCCGGCTGACTTCTGGGTGTATCCGGTTTTTTCAGCTGAGGCACAAGCGACGTTCCATCCAGATGATGTTTCGGCGGGGCGATACCCGTTAGCTCGACCAGTGTTGGATACACGTCCAACAGTGACACAGGGCTGTCACAAATTCCGCTGGCCTTCGTCATGCCGGGAACACGCATCATCAACAGGCTGTGCGTGGCTTCTTCCCAGAGGGTGCCCTTGGCGACGTGTTGTTTCTCACCGACATGAAACCCGTGATCACTGATAAGCACGACAATCGTGTTGTCCCGGTAAGGACTATTCTCCAGTGCTTGTAGGATTCTACCGATCTGCACGTCGGCGTAGGTCGTGCTGGCGAGATATCCCTGGATCATCTTCTTTTGTTGACCAGTCTTGATCGCAGCCTCTAGCAAACTCGATCGAATCAGCTTTTTACCAGCCTTGGGGATGTCCACTTGGTCCTTTGCGTTGATTGGGGGGAGGACAATCTTGTCCAGTGGATACATGTCCAAATATTTCTGAGGCACGTACCAGGGGAAATGGGGGTGAAAAATGCCACACGATATGAAGAACGGCTCTTTGTGCTTCTTCTTTAGTTGCTCGATAGCAAAGTCGGCATTCTTGGTATCTCCCATTTCCGCTTCCGGTTGTGCGGCCGGCCCCCAGTCCTTTTCACTGATGCGCTTGCTCAATCCATTGAGAGGGGCACCCGGCGGCGGCGGAACTCTCCAGGGATGCCTCACGTTCTTATGCCACCAACCTCGGTCGGAGTAGCCGTGGGATATTTTTCCGGAACCGGCTGTGTAGTAGCCGGCGTTCCTGAGCAACAGAACCAACGGAATCACACCCTTGAGCGCCGGACTGGCCGCTGAGGATTGCGCGTTTTCATAGACTCCGGATTTCCAGGGGGCAATGCCGCTCAGAAAAGCCGTTCTGGAAGGGCAGCATTTGGGTGCCGCGGTGTAGGCGTGCGTGAAATTCACTCCGCTTTGGGCAAGGCCCACAATATTTGGAGCGATGACTTTTCCTGTGTAACGGTTGGGATCGGATAGCAACCAGGTATTGAGATCATCCACAATCAAGAACAGCACATTCATTCGCTTTTCTTTGTTGCCGCGAGTGGCATCAGCCGCTCGCGCCGATCCACAAAGAAAAGACGATGCCATCACTACGAGGACTGCCGATAAAATCTGTTTTCGCATAATTTGGTTCCAGGTATTTTACTCATCCTTAGAAAGGCCATAAAAACGTTTGTTAGGTTTTCACTTCTCATCTTCTTCGAGCGCACGCACACCCTCGAAAGGTCCCCACCGTTGGATCATTTCGTACTGATCCGCACTCGAATAAACCGCGAGACTGTAATCGGGATTGGCTTTCGGCACACGGGCATTCACGGCTTTGAGGTACCTCATCATCTCACCAAAAAGCCGTTGGTGGATTTTCGGGGACTGGACTGCAATGTTCTTCACCTCGCGTTCATCTTGCAAATCGAACAGCATGGGAATGTCAGGCCGTTCGTAGAAGTGGATCACCTTCATCTTCCCCGAAACAATCGCCGAGTGGGGCATGCTGGTTCGGTAGTGCGGGTAATGGAAATAGAGGAAGCGTTCACGGAAGGTTCTCTCAGTCTTTTCTCCTCGCATAAGCCCAGCTAGGCTAACACCGTCGATGTTTTTTAGCTTGCTCGGATCACCCCCCGCCCACTCGACGAATGTTGGCAGAAAATCGTAATTGATTACGTTGTCGTTACAGACTGACTCGCCCTTGATGCCCGGGCCGGTTACAATCATTGGCACTCGAACTCCCCCTTGCCATAGCCACCATTTACTTCCGTGCAATGGCTGCCTCAGGCCTGGAAAGAACTTGTGCCGGTAGCCGTTGTCGGCAGTGACAATCACGTAGGTGTTGTCCCGAATACCAAGATCTTCGAGTTTGTTCAAAACGGCACCGATTCGCCCGTCGAGATCTTCCCCCATACCCAACCAGGTGGCCGGATCTCTTTTGTAAGTGATCTTCCGCTTCTGCTTTTCCGCTTCCTTGTAGAACTTCTGGAGAAGTGGATGTTTGGCGTACTTCCGGCGAGTTTCGGGAAGACATTCCCGGCCTGCGTGCATCGCATAATGAGAAATCTGCAAATAGAATGGTTTGCCTGCTTTGTGCTGTTTTTCGATGAATTCGATCGAACGCTTGGTAACACTGAACATGAGTTTGGGATCTCCGGGAATCTTTTGATTCCCCTCCTTGTTCGTCGTGTCACCATCGTGGGCAATGTAGCCATGGTCGCCGGGGTCTCCGCGCATATGCCACTTGCCAAAATGGGCCGAAACGTATCCCGCCAGCCTGAGCACTTCAGCGATCGTTACAGCATTCAAGTCGATCTCGGAATCAGAGGTGCACGGGACGACCGGGAACTGGGCGTATCGTTTTGTGGTGTCGAAGATCTGACCTTGCTTGTTCGGCTTCATGAACACAGTGAATCCGCTTCGCGCTGCAGATTGACCTGTTTGTACGCAGACGCGTGACGGTGAACATTGCGGCGCCCCGGCGTAAGCGTTGCGGAACTTCATGCCATCGCGGGCCATCTTCTCCAGATTTGGCATGCGAAGCACCGGCATTTGTGAGTTGGGCATGTTGTCGTCCATGCGGACTGGACTCCCGCACCACGCCCAGTCGTCGACAAATATCAAAACGATGTTGGGACTATCGGCCGTAGCGTACTGGTTGGCGATCAGAAGAACCAGCAGGCTCCAGGTGAATCGTTTCATGAAATCCCTCTAACGTGTCGTGGGTAAGTCCATTTCAATTGGACAAATACGCGATGGTAGTATACTCCAACAACCTTACCGATTTTACGATAATTTTCATGTTCCTTCGTTTCATCAGGGGCAAAAAGTCCAACTTGTGGAATCTTTGGGTCAAGCTGAACGTTACATTTTTTGTCCAGAACATGAAATCCACCAATCGGACCACCCCGAAGAGGAAGGACTTGTAACCTACCTTATAACTTTTTCAGTTTGTAGATGATAATTCTCTTTCCACCAATTCTCAGCAAGTTCAGAGTTCCACGGACAGTCAAATCTACATTGAGAAAGTGCTATTTTCAGTTCAGCAAAATCAGAGAATCGGTGTTCTGGTAACTTTTCCAAGCAGCGGTGGATTGTTAAAGCAAGTTCAGCGGGAACTTCAGGACAAAGCTTGGTAATATCTTTGGCCTGCTCCTTCACATGCGCCATCAATGTCAACATGGGTGATTCCCGTTTAAATGGAGCTTGGCCGGATACAAGGTAGTACAGAACGACTCCTACGGAATAGATGTCACTTCGATGATCGATTTCAACTCCGGTCGCTTGCTCTGGAGACATGAATAAAGGAGTTCCGACGACCTCGCCAATTGTACTAATCTTTGGATCTGAAGATGGGCTAATTGATTTGACCAATCAGAAATCCAATACTTTGACAACGTCATATTTTTGACCAACTTCACAGGCAAAAATATTGCTCGGCTTTAGGTCACGATGAATCATTCCTAAAGCCTCTGCCTCCGCAAGTGCATCGCAGACTTGGGTCATGAGAAAAACTGCCCGCTCAGGCGAAAGCGGACCGAAACGTTCGACTATCTCCTCAAGATTTGCCCCTGATAAGTATTCCATCACATAGAAAAAGGAACCGGTTTCCGTTCGACCATAATCATAGATTTCAACTGTATTCCAATGGGATAATCTGGCCGTAGCCTGAACTTCACGTTCGAAGCGGGCCACAACCTGAGCGTTGCCGGCTAGTTCAGGGTTGATTATTTTGACCACACATGGTCTTTTCAGAAATTCGTGTTCTGCAAGGTAGACCTCTCCCATCCCACCACTGCCAATCTTTTTCCGCAAATGATAAAGGCCAACCTGTTTTGCTTCGAAAGCTTCTTTCCGGAGTGAATTGATCACATAGGTTCCAAAGACGGCAGAAATTGCCCCCAAAACAAGAATGAGAACATTTTCAAGAATTTGTTCGATTGTGGCGACCTGTTCACATAGTTCTTTAAATTCCGGATGAGAATATCGAATTTCTAGGGCAACCACGATTGGCATCAAGGCCAAAACACTTACCATCACCAAAGACCTTCTCCAGGTGTTTGGAATAATCATCGAGTAACCCATCATGATGAGTAACGAATATAATATGGACCCTTTGATTGCGGACATTGCCAACAATGGATCTCTTTCGGTCCCTGCCTGATAAAGCAAAGTCCTGGCGGCAACCCCAAGGAAAACAACCACTAGAAGGAACAGGGTTGTCTCGATTATCCGAAGCCGTATTATCGGAAGTGTTTTGCACGCCACAAGGAAGATAAGACAACTTCCAAGTGAAAAAGTGACAGTGGTATGAAAAATTCGAAGACTTAACGGCAAAGTAAGGAAAAAGCCTCGCGGGAGAAAAATTACAAAGGCCAAAAAAACCAAGGCAAATCCAAGAATGAGGCGTGAGTGGAGTAAAACCCTAGTTTGTGAGGTAAGCCGAGGGGTCCCACCTTGGAGGATTTTAGGAACTGGGCGAGGGTCATCTATCGCCTTGGGCGAGGTCATTAATGTAGTTTCGGAGTTGGGATCCAATGGTCCTTGATATTCTTAATTTGATTGATTACCAAATATAGATTTTATAAGTTTTGGAAGTTTTTCCAAGAATTATTTGAGGGTGCAGTAATTTCATCATTTTGAGAATCATCTTGAATTCATCTTCAGTCCGCATCTCAACCAAAAACTAAAATCAAATAAAAGTAAGAAAACTCCTTGGATCAGGATAGCCAAGCCATATCCCCGAAGCAAAATTCTACTCCGAGTGAAAAGAAATACCCCCGTTATAACGTATAGGATGTCCAGTCCCGCATTAACAATTAGAATTTTACTGAGTAGATATATGTCTGACATAGGCAGCGAGAAACTAAACAAACCGATTGCAGCATCCACAATTCCCCACAATCCAGTCATAAACCACATGGCCTGCCAGAATTCCGGGCGGTGAAATCGAAGACCAAAAACTGATCCGGTCAAGGAAAGCAAAGACCATAGCCAAAGGCCAAAAATTAATTCCTGTTGTATGCTCACTTAACTCCACTTCTTTCAATTCGTCATTCATTTTGGGAAATAACCAGACCGAGGATATTAATAGAACAGGTCTTAAAAAATTCCTCTGACGGACTCCATAAAGAAACTATGAATGATCTAAACCAAGAATTTTACATGCGCCGTGCCATCGAATTGGCTCGAAAATCTCCGAATGCTCCATTTGGTGCAGTAATTGCGGACCCTGAATCCAAACAAATACTTGCTGGAGGTTGGAACCGAGCTTCAGAAAACCCAACTTGGCATGGGGAAATTGACGCGATAAACGACCTATTCTCTAAGAATTTGAACTGGAAACCCGAAAATCTCGTACTCTTCACAACTGCAGAGCCTTGCCCGATGTGTCAAGGGGCTATTGTGTGGTCAAGGATTGGGACAGTAGTTTTCGGTACATCCATTAAGACATTGGCAGCACTTGGCTGGAAACAAATAAACATATCCTCCGAGGTAATAGTCCAGCAAACTCCATTTAGTAGATGCTCACTGATCGGTGGAGTTTTGGAATCGGAATGCGATCAACTTTTCAAAATCTAAACGGCTTTGGAGTGGCTGGTTGCCGTGTAAGTTTCAAGTGCCTCCACATCCACTTTGGCATTAATCTACAACCCAGATTTATCTCGTCCGCACCAATTTTCATTTTCGTCGCTGGTTCCTGCAAAGTCACAGCCTAAAAATTTACATAGTGAGGATGTTGTTAAACCGTTGTCCGAAACGCCACAAAATGTCCAAAAATTTGATTTTAACATCCAAAGAAACCACGCGGGCATCGGCGGGAATCACATTCTTCCACCTATCGCATTTCTGAGAATGCTGAGTCGATCGAAGAATGTGGATTCAAACAAGGGCCAATAGTGAAAACCGTATTTGTTCCATCAACTAGGAGCTTACCAGAATGGGAATTTACCCACTGATTCTGGTAAGGAAGCTTTTTATAAGAGGCACTAGTCATGAAAATGAAAATAGGAGATCGCCTAAAACGAGGACCAGTCCTATGTGCTGAAGGTTATATCTTTGAATTAGAAAGACGGGGTTATATTCAAGCTGGTTCTTTTGTCCCGGAGGTTGTTCTAGAGAATCCTGAAGCCGTTGCGCAACTCCATCATGATTTTTTGAGGGCAGGGAGTGACGTTTGTGTGGCTCTCACTTATTATGCACATCGTGAAAAGCTCAGGATTATTGGAAAGCAAGATCTTTTGGAATCTCTGAATCGCCAAGCATTGAGCATTGCCAAGGAGGTTGCTTCTGATAGCAATTACGACTCTCCATTGGTAGCAGGCAACATTTGCAACACCAACATTTGGAATCCGAACAGATTGTCCACTGAGCGAGAAGTAAAGAAAATCTTTGAGCAACAAGTGTTTTGGGCGGCCGAGGCTTCCGTGGACTTGGTGATTGCTGAAACCTTCTACTTTACCGAAGAAGCTATCTGTGCCCTGGAAACCATTCTTGAAGCTGGTTTAGATGCTGTTGTGACTCTTGCTATTCATCGCAATGGCAAGTTGCGTGACGGAACAACAGTTGAAGATGCTACCCAGCGCTTGGAACAGGCAGGTGCTTCTGTAGTAGGTGCAAATTGTATTCGCGGCCCTCAAACCTTGATGCCTTTCGTAAAAAATATTCGCGATCATGTTTCTTGTCCGGTTGCCGCGTTACCGGTTGCATACCGCACTACGGATTCACATCCAACCTTTGGGTCACTAGTCGACAGGTATTCCAACAAATTGGCTTTCCCTTCAGCACTTGACCCTTTCACTTGTAGTCGTTTTGAGTTGGCTGATTTTACAAAGCAAGCTCTCAGTATGGGGGTTAGATACCTTGGCGCTTGCTGCGGAGCAGGGCCACATCACATTCGATCGATGGCAGAGGCCCTTGGTCGAAAGCCGATTGCCAGCCGTTTCTCCCCGGACATGTCAAAACACTACGCTTTGGGGGATGATCCATCACTCCAAAGGCATAACCTTAAGTATTCTGTTAATCTCTAAATCATTGTTTTTCCCAAAAAAGGCTGAGGGAATTATGGATTCAAATTTTCCTGAACTCAAACCCCAATTTCATGGCCGAACTTACCATTCGATTGCTGACACCTTTGGCCGAACACCCTTGGTAAAAATTAATCATCTAATACCTAAGGAAAACGCCACCGTTCTTGCCAAATGCGAGTTTTTCAACCCTCTTTCCAGCGTTAAAGATCGGATTGGCTATGCCATGATCTCGGCGAGGGAGAGAGATGGCTTCATTAAGCCCGATACTCATATCATTGAGCCCACCAGTGGGAATACCGGAATTGCCTTGGCTTTTATTTGTGCTGCTAAAGGCTTAAAGCTCACGTTGACAATGCCTGAATCCATGTCCCTGGAACGTAGAGCATTGTTGAGGTCCCTTGGTGCCAACTTGGTGTTAACCCCTGCCGATCAGGGAATGAAAGGAGCCATTGAATTTGCCTTAGAATTAGTTGACCAGGATCCAAATGCTTGGATGCCACAGCAATTTGAAAATCCGGCAAACCCTGCAATTCATGAGGCCACAACCGGTCCAGAAATATGGGAAGATTCCGGTAATCAGGTTGATGCTATTATCGCAGGAGTCGGAACAGGGGGAACAATTACTGGTGTCTCCAGATTTATCAAAAGAAAAAACCCAAATTTCAAAGCTATAGCTGTGGAACCATCTGATTCTCCAGTCATATCAGGCGGGACACCTGGTCCTCATAAGATCCAAGGAATCGGTGCAGGTTTCATTCCCAAAAACCTGGACCAATCTTTGATAGATGAGGTCGTAACCGTTACGAATGAGGAAGCCTTTGAGTGGGCCCAAAAACTCAGCAAGTATGAGGGCATTCTTGGTGGGATTTCGAGCGGGGCCAACATGTGTGCTGCAGCCAAGACAGTAAGCCGTCCTGAATTCAAAGGTAAACGAATTGTAACCATCATGTGCAGCTTTGGCGAACGTTATCTATCGACGCCATTATTTGATCCTTTTCGTGGATAATTCCTTGCCCTACCAAAGCCCAGCTTTTGTTTAGCCATTCAAGTAGTCCTTCTAAAATGGTTTTGTTTTATGGATTCAGACCCGATTGATCCAATTGATCGCTACGAACTTCAAGACCGTTATCTTGAATTGACACGCTTCATTCTGCCAGCGGAAGCCCGAATCAACAATTGGCTAATTCAGGATGACCATTGTTTCATGAGGATTATTTTAGATCATGTTTTTGGTGGCTGTTGGTACGATCACTTGGACAGGCGATTAACGGCCTACAAACAACTTAATGATGAACAGCTAGTAAAAGCATTAAGATTAGCAAATAAGATACTCCGCGAAGGGAAACAAGTAGTTTTGAAAATGAATGAACAAAGTCTTATCTGGCGGGGAAAAATCAAATGCCCCTAACTTTCAAAGTTTCGCTCCAAAGGTTTCCGGCCCTGTCATTTTTGAATCTGAAGAAGCCGCTCATCTTTTCCGGCTTCATTCTTGTGTGTAGCGGTATATTTCATTCTGTGGTCTTTTTATCTTCGGGAGTTACTTGGGAAGGACCTTTATCTTGGCGGAAACCAATCTTGTTCGGGCTTTCGGGGGGAGTGACCGCTCTTTCATTAGGTTGGGTGTTGAGCCTAATGGCTCGCTGGCGTCTTGCTAGTTTTTTGGACTGGACCTTATCGATTGCTCTTCTCGCAGAAGTCGGTCTGATTACCATGCAAACTTGGCGTGGGGTTGCGTCTCATTTCAATCAGAGTACTGCCTTCGAAAGTATTGTGAGCGCGACAATGGGATGGCTGATATTAGTTGTCTCTTTAGGTATTCTCGCTATTACTCTTCGAAGCCTAAAACCATTACAAGCTTCACCTTCCGTGGCCCTTGCAGTTCGCTTTGGTCTGATTTTGCTTGTGCTTGCCTGTTTGCTTGGCTGGCTTGCTCAAGTGATTGGGGAAGCAGAGTTGGCTGCTGGGAGAAACCCTGAGACTTACAAAAAGGCCGGTGTTCTGAAATTCCCGCATGGAATGCCACTTCATGCAATTCAGGTTCTACCTTTGCTTGCTTGGTTTACGGGGATAGCTGGTTGGAACAAACAGAATCGCCTGCTTTCAGTTTGGATGGGAGGAATTGGATACCTTTTAATCACCGCATTCAGTCTAGAACAAACCTTTCTTGGAAGAAGTAGATACGATTTAACATTTTCGTCCGGGTTATTGCTGGTTACAGGGCTTTTAGCCCTTGGAATTCCTCCACTCTTCGTTGGAATCCGAGTGATTCGAAAAGGATTGCACCCACAAAATCAAAGAGCCAAGTATCGAAACTAAAATAATTCACCCTATCAGGGGTATTTTTCAACTCGACCTTGGCTAAATGGGGCTTCGAAAAATAAGAAGCTGAAGATTTTAATATCTACAACCGTGCTGCCTTTTAGGGAATTTTTATTTCAACTCCAAAGGTAGTTTATTCATGGCTATCCGTTTTGTTGCTTAGGCAAACTCACCCTATTCTCTTCGCGGCGGTTGGTGCCGCGTAAGAAGGCTTATCACAGCCACAAACAAAGTGGATCCAATGATGGACCAAACTACCGGAAACTTCGTTTCACCAACTTGGATTGCCAGCAACTCCGGTAGTTGCAGAGTGCGAGCTAACCACATTCCTATCAAAGCGCCGATAAAACCGAGCACGATAGAAATCAAGCAACCGCCACGGGAAAAGCCGGCAATGGTTTGGCCGACAGAACCACAAATTCCGGCAACAACAAGAAGTATTATTACATCGATGAGGGTCATTAATTCTCCTGACAATCAATTGTCCCCGCCAATATCCCCCTGACTTCACCTTATACCAGTTTTAGGATGTGGTCCACAAAGTAAAAGCAAGAGACCAAGTTAGGAACTTTGCGGTAGAAATACCACAATGTGCAATTTGAGTCTGCTAAGCAAAGCTAGTCTGATTGGAGGCTGAGAGGACTAGAGTTTAATTGGATTTGGTGTTCCATTGGATATTCTACTTCTCATGCTCGGCCCTGTCATTCTAAATTTTCTGCGCTTTTGCCTTAAAGTTAAGTATTTAATCCTTGGTGTGGGCCGGATAAAGACTCTGTTGGTATACAAAAATATATAGCCATTAAAGCTGAAATGCAAAACACCATTTTCGAGAAGTGCACAAAAAAAGTTGAGCTTGACTAAACCAAAGACAATCGCTATCGCTTTTTCTCCCAAGGCAAAAATGCCTAACGACCCGGCACGGAACTTCGTGCAAAATTGGAGGAGGAGTGATGCTCATTCAGTGGCGGTTGGTAATCCTGATTTTACTTGCTGGCTCCATATCAGCCGGTTGTTGTCGTTGGTGCGATCGATGGTGCAACCGACCTCGATATTACGGCCCTCCGCCTCAACCCGTGCCGGTAGCCGCTCCGGTTTCTGCTTCCCCTGCACCTGCTCAGTGCTGCGTCCCTTGTTGCCCGGTCCCCTGCTGTAATAATTCGCCCGTGGCTCGCACACAGAACTATCCCCCTCAAGCTCCGCCGCCACCCAATAATAATTGGCAGCGAAACTACAGCTCCGGCATGGGAAATGGATGCTGTAATTAGAGTCCAATCGCTTCAGACTCAATAGGCAGAGCCACACTCCGAAATTCGGAAACCAACAAAATTTAAATCGAAATATACATGTTTGAAACATACATGTAGAGCGACACTCATTTGAGTTTTGTGTTTTGAATTGGTTTCGGATTTCGGATTTCGAAACTTGACATCAAGAAAGCAAGCTCAACCTACCGTCTTCTGGCCATGAAACTTTTCATACCACCGACGCAAATTCGTTTCGCACTGCCGCAAGGCATTTCGGTGGATGTAAAGAGCCAAGCCTCCAATCGCAATCATGCCTAGCAAACCAATCACTTGAAACGTTGCATTTCCCGCACTGAAGTCATAGATGCTTCCCGGCGGAGTCTG
>CAZPPD010000013.1:0-18877 GCA_964588185.1 uncultured Alcaligenaceae bacterium
GATTCAAAAACTATCGTGCAACAGCTTTGCACACTACTACAAACCCAACCGGATCTATTGTTAAACAGTTTTGTTTCTAAATTGGGATTAATGGTTTTGTATGTCGTTATCTGGTTGCAAGTAGGAGTTTTTATATTTCTTGTTTATACGAGAAATTGGGAGCTATTTTTTTATAGCGGTATAGAAACCGCGACTATCTTTCTTACTTTTATGCTCCTTCACCCACTTTTTGCGGTAGGAATGTATTTTCTCTGCTGGCATAGTTGGCGGCAAATGGGAAAACTAATGGTTTTCTTAAACGGCAATTCGTCTTTTCCTTCTGGAATTGATATTTTTAAAGGAATTTTTCAAATCCATGTGAAATCATTAATACTTTTGATCCCAACCATTGCTGTTTATATTTTTCTCCTAATTCTGTTGGTCGGTTCTTGGGATCCTTATAAAGGTGCCATCCTCACACTGGTCATTTTTGCTGCTGTAACTTTGCCGCACCACCTCTTGATGGAAAAAATTTTTTCCGGTAACAATAAATCCCGCGACCTGAGTGAATCTTTCCCTTTCTCAAAAATACCTCGGGGATATACTCCCACGAAGTTGCTCAGAGTCAAATCTAAATAAGAAAGCCTAATTTACCAATCCGGATAATCGATTCTTTCAAGCTAACCAATAAACATAACCGAAATTAAAATTAATCCCTCATAGGATTTTCATTAGGGAACTTATGTTTACTTGGGCTTCAGGGCCGAATCATGCGCACATCCCATACTGCCTTTTTTCACTTAAAAGCCTTCTTTGCCCTGCTTTGTGTAATAGGGGTTAGCAATAAGAATTTATTGGCCCAAGCCCAATTGGGAAAGCCATTTACTTCTCATGCTGACCAAGAGGTGGTTAATGACATCCTTTCCCGCTTAAAGACATTGGAAAAGCAAAACCAGGAATTGGCGAATCAAAACCAGCAACTCCAATCATTTCTTGAAAATGGGCAAATGAGTAGTGTTCCTACTTTAACCAAAAATTCATCCCTGCCTTTACCGACACCGGAAAGCGTGGTTGTAGAAGAACAGGTTATTGAACCGCCCAAAGAAGCGAAAGCAGGTAAAGTCGAAGAGTCTTTAAAAAAGCTGCAAGAAGGTCTAGAAACCATTCAGAAAAGCCTCCGAATTACCACGAAAGACGAAAATTTTAAGGTGATAGTCGGCGGAGCAATTGTGGGCGACTTCCTGTTCAGCACTGGCCGTCCCGTTGCCCCGGGAACGCCCTTCTTTTTGACCCCGAATTCTGCTTTTGGTTTTGAGCAGGATACTTTTGATACTCATGCTCGGCAAACCTCGATTTTTGCCCTGGTTTCCGGCCCTGACTTGGGCAGTTTTAAAACCGGTGGTTTTATTCTGGCGAATTTCTACGAAGTTTCGGTTATCGAAGACCAATACGGGTTTCTGCCGCTTGAGGCTTTCGCCCAACTCAAGAATGATAACTGGCGATTTGCCGCCGGTTTACAATTTGACATCTTTAATCCGCTTGTCCCTACCGTTTTGCCCTTTAGCTTGCTTATCGGGTCGGGAAACACGGGTAACGCTTACCGGGGCCAAGCCCGAATCGTCCGATACCTGTATCCTTCTCCGGATTCACAGATCACCATTCAGACCGGTGTGAGCGAACCGGTTTCTACTTTTCTTTCCAGAGATTTCCTTCTCAGCGAAGACAATGGCTGGCCGAATGTCGAAGGCCGAGTAGCCTTTGGGTTTGGTCCCAAAGGAGAAGGGTTGTTGGCTCCGCGGCCGGTTGAGGTTGGGATCTCCGGTGTTATCGGTCAACTTCGCAATACCGACATCGGCAATGGCGTTCGGGTAGTAACCAACGTTTGGGGTGTTGGTGGTGATGTGCGCTGGGCATTCTGCCAAAACCGGTGTGGAATAAAACTGGAAGGGTACGTCGGTCAAGGATTAGGGACCTATGGGGGAGCCATTTTAGCCACTGTAAATCCCCTAACTTTTGAGGGCATCCGTTCGGTAGGAGGTTGGGGCGAGGTCTACTATTACATCTGCCCGGAGGTCCTTCATACTCATATCGGGTATGGAATTGACGATCCGGTTGACGGTGACCTTGGCCTTGGGCAACCCCTCCGCAACCAAACCTACTTTGCAAACCTGCTTTGGGATATAACCAAAGCTTTCCGCCTTGGTCTCGAAGTTTCCTACCGCAAAACTTCCTACTCTCAATTCCTTCCGGATAATGAAGGAGTCCTTATCCAGACCCAAGTTCGCTATCAATTTTAGTTTGAATGCGGACCATCTCGATTTAAGACCCGCAAACTTTAGTCTTCTATTCTTGGGCTAATTCTCAACCCATTATTTCCAAACAATGACTAAACCATTGATACAAACCACGTTATTCAAAAATAGGTTGAACCGGTTTAACCCCAATTTCTCGGCTTCTTTTTTGTCACAGCATTCTTAAGTAGACAAATTTCAATTGGTTCCACTATAACGGTAGTATTCGCTCGAGAAAGCGATTAAAATACTTCCAATCCGGGCCCATAGCTCAACGGTCAGAGCAGGGGACTCATAATCCCTTGGTTGGGGGTTCGAATCCCTCTGGGCCCATTGATATATATCATAGATTGGGTATTTACAATGCTCTGGTTGATACAAACATCCCCCAAATCTTTGCAAAGCAGCAAAAATTGGCTGGCAATTAACTTTTCTGCTATGGCAGAGAAGTAAAGCTAAGGAAAAAGAAAGAGGGCTGTCAATCTTTAGGAATTTTGGCGGCGTTGATAAGATCCTCGATTTCTTTCAACATACCGAAAATATGCTTGAGCGATGGTGCTTCTCCAATCATCATTTCCTGCATTTTCTTGTAGTCTTGGTCAATTTCTTTTTTTCTAAAATCAGGCGGGACCAAGTGAAATGTTCCGGGAACGGCCTCATCATATTTTGCCCATGCTCTTTGAAAAAAGATGGTCTGGTGTAATGCCACTTTCTTCATCAACTCATGGTCTTTAATTGCCTTTTTTCCAGTTTCTGTCCCATAGAGTTGAACAACATCATAGTAATGTCTGGATTGGCGGTCCTTTAGCGGTTTATCTTGTGGTTGGTGGTAACAACCGTGCAAGATGGTTAGTTTCTCCAGAAATGTCCTCTCAGCCGCCAAAACTTTTATTTGACAATTCGGGTCTTTGAAAAGGGTTGGGAATGTTTCGGCGGCGTATGGAACTATTGTTTTGGTTTCCTCTGGCCAGTGGTCACCTCTTGCTTCCATTTCCAATCGAATCATGGGGCGAATATATGCGGGAACATTTGTCAGTGGTCTGGATATGCCTTTTGGATAATGTAATAAAAGTGTTTGTCCGTCTGGATCTTCATCACTAGAAACTAGTTGCCAATTTTCTGGTCCAGTTTCACTTCCCAAAGTATTAGCAAATACGGATGTCATCGCCGGCAAGAGTTCTTCCTGAATCATTTTTTGACAAGCTTTTTTAGTTTTTTCAGCTTCTTTGCTTGTCTATTGACCGTGGTTTCCTTTGCAGGATCATCCTCACCACCGAATCCAAGGTCTTCGCGATGGAAAGATAAATCTACATCTTCAGAAAACCGCGAAATGGCTTTGTAAACTTTAGAAAGACTTGTACCACCTTTGAATATCATTCCCGCTGGTGGTTTTTCCAGGGTAAAGAGTCGCTTTAATGTGTAGCATACCCAAAAATCTTTTTCCACGATTTCAGCACGTAAGTCACCCCGTTGGGAAGCCACCTCCTGGAATAAATCGGCTCGGTCCTGGGGCGAAATGCGTGCAATATCATCCATGTATCATACTCTCATCTTTCATAACAATTTGCTGGACAGCAGCGGCTAACCAATCAGTAGTGTAAGGGACCTCTTTTTGAAGCTCCTGCTTGTCCTTGGCAGAAAGCTTTTGTTTTAGATGAGAAATTACCTTTTTGTCTACTGCTTCTTGTCCAAGATAACGCAGGGCCTGGAAAACCATTGCACTCCTTGGACTTCCTACTGGTAAATCTTTTGGAACCACATGCTTAATTGTGACCAATCGATTTCCAATCTTGACCTGTCGGCTTCTTCCATCCGTTAAAAAAACATCTTTCGCTGGCACCTGGGTAGTAAGGCCAAGCCAATTTGCTGCTACTGCACCAGAAGGAATCACCCGACTGCCGGTTTGCCGGCCTAAAGCATCGGCAATCTCACTGGTATCCGGAGCCAACTCAATACCCAAGGCTTTATTAATTCGAGGATTGTAATACAGGCCTCGGCCCAAACGTCTGACTAATCCTTTCCGGGCCAGTCTTGAGAGAGCCTGATCCACAGCATCTCTGGTGCCCACGTCCAGAAAATCCTTGGTGGTAAAAACCTTTCCCCGGCCTTGTTTTTGTATTTTATTAATAATTTTCGTTTGAATGGCTGCCATCAAATTCTCCTTTGTCAGAAAATTATATGCGTTTTTCTGACAAAATGCAAGCAATAGTAACCGCCGAGAATGGCGAAGAATCGAATTTTCTTGTCAGAAAAACGATATGCAATTTCTGACAGTTTAAAGAGACAAGGAATTACTTGCCCATTGGTCAATTAAATTGGCTGAAAAATTCTCGTGGGTGCCCAAATCCATTGGCGGCAATGACCAAACAATGAATGATTTTGAGGCTCAAATTATTTAGACTGAAATTCTGTCTTCAACTTTAACTGCTCCCGTGGTCCCCTAAGAGCGAAGTAACTACGCAATTAATTTCTGCAGCCATTCACTTTTAGTCTTTCTACCAAGACATTTGGAATTTTTTCGAATTCTAAGATCGGGCGGATTAAAATAAATATTCATAAATCTATGGAATTAAACATCCAAGAAGAATCTTACTTTGGAACATTTAACTTAAATGCAAATTCCGGAGAAGGAAATTATCATGAGAACCTTTCTCGCCGCAACCTTCTTTCTTGCACTTGGTTCTTTTGCCGGCGCCCAGGACTGGTCAGTGGATAGTCATTCGGAATGGACTGCTGCGCTGAAAAAGCAGGAGAACATTACTCTGAAAGACGGGATGGCGTTTCCAAGTGCAAAAACCGCGACTTTTTTAAGTAAGGTGAAACGTTTTAGCAAAAAACGCTCCGCTAAATTGATTTGTTTTGAACAGTCGCCGGTCTGGCAGAACTGGCAACCCATTGCCAACGTAGGCCCTTCAAATCTCGGGGATGCTCCGGTTCTTCTCTGCATCGGCCCAAAGAATTATTGGATGTTTGGCCGCTATGGTGGCCGGCGAAAGAAAAAATTCCAGTCAAAACCTACAGCCCTGAAAGGTTTTGATGTCCCTCTAAGAACAACCCCTTTCCCGAACCAGTTTGACGCTCCGGGTGGACTCAAGCGTGGGAAGGGTGGTTATCATGCTTGGCAGAGTCGAGATATGGTCCACTGGGTACATCACGGGCCGGTCACTGAAGGCTTTTCTCGCTGGGTGACTACAGCCGAATACGTCAATGGGAAAGCCTACATATATTACGATTACCCCAATGACCAAGATCCTCACCTTTACATCGACAGTGACCTCACGGACGGCAAGCCCGGAGAAAATAAAGGCATCGCCTTCGAGGACCCTTCCCATGGTTCGGACTGCGGGATTATTCGTGACTTGGAGGGGCGCTTCCACGTCATCTACGAAGACTGGAGTCCAATCAACGCGAGCAAACGCTCCTGGGATTCACCCCTTGCCGGACACGCGGTCAGCGAAGATGGGATAGGGAACTTTAGGATCTTACCTCCTGCAATTGACAAACGCACAAAGGCGACTGGTGAGGTAGGTCAATACAAACACCCGCACTGGAAACAGCATCCTAAATGGAAAACCAACATCGGCAAATACAACATCCACAAACCGGAACAGGAAGCCTATGGGGACTGGGCTCCAATTGGTGTCGGGGGACGCTATTATTTGTTTGGCGATTATGACCCGGTAGGTAGGCATTCCATGAGTGTCGGCTGGTTCACTAGTTCAAGCCTCAATAGTCCTTTCACATGGTGCGATAATATTGGCAAAGGGCATCCCGACCCGGACATTGGCTTTGCTGAAGGTAAGTTTTACTTGGTCACCCAGCAAAAGACCGATTATGTCAGTCCCGGACCTTGGGTGGAAAAGGTGGAAACACGCGTGGGTGTGGACAGCAATAACGATGGGAAGATTGATGAGAGGACCGGCTGGAAAGAGATAAAAGAGACCTACACCCAACGCAAAGGTTTCGCGAGACAGGTCGACAAAAAGGTGGCTGCCATGGATCTCGGGGGCCTGCCCCCGGGCCATGGCTTTCAATTCGAGTTTAGGATCACCGATACTACCCCGAACAAGTCAAAGCCGATCATGGATCGCATCAGGCTAAAGTTTGAGGGACCGTGAAATAGCTCCAGGTTTGGAGATACTTCTCTGACAAACCGGCATCAACAAAAGAATTTGGGCAAGTCTGGTGCTTGGCCTGTTTATTAAGATTGTCGGCGTACATCGGACTTAACGCAAAGGCTAAATCAATTCCGGCAAGGGTTCCTGGTCGACGATACGGTGGGGTCGGCCGGTAAAATCTTCCAGCCTGGTTTCCGAAGAAATTCCCAAATGCCGGTGCAAGGTGGCATGGACTTCACCAAAATGGACGGGGCGATTTGCAATTGTGGCCCCATTACGGTCGGTTGCTCCAATAACCTGTCCCATTCGCATGGACCCACAAGAAATTAGCCCACCACCGACTTGCGGCCAATGATCCCGGCCAGCATTGTTGTTAATTCGAGGAGTTCTACCAAACTCACCCCACGCTACAACAGCTACATCATCATGCAGGCCCCGTTCATGCAAGTCCTCGATCAAGGTTGCCAGTCCGCGGTCGAACAAAGGTAGGTGGGTGTCCTTGAGTCCGTTTAAGTTGTTGCTGTGAAAATCCCATCTTCCAAAATTCAAAGTCACGACTCGCGCTCCTGCTTCAATCAGTCGGCGAGCCATGAGAAAGTGCTCAAGATTCCTGGGAGCCCCGTCACCGAAATTGGCCGGATTCCCTCTTCCATATCGATCACGTGTGCGTTGATCTTCCTTACTCAGGTCTAACGCCTCAACCAAGCGACTTGACGTCAGGACTCGCAGCGCCTGTTGGTTAAGACTATCCATTCCTTCCATGGTTCCATCCACATCCAGGTTTCGATTAATCTGATCAAAAGCAGCACGGAGTTGCCGACGGTCTTCCAGTTGATTGCGAGTAATCCCGTTGAGGACCATGTCCGCACGTGCTGGACCGGACGGGCGAAACGCCGCATGGCTAACGCCCAGAAATCCGGGGTGCCCGGGCGAACCGTAGGGGGGATGACCAGCTCTCGGAGCCAGTCCAATGAATGGTGGCACACTGTCATTCGCAGGACCCAAAACTCTTGAAACTACGGAACCGATGGAGGGCCAATTTCCCGGTGGTTGATTTCTAGTCGAATGCCCGGTGTAACAGATGAACGAATCGTGTGCTCCACTTGGGGAACCGTAAACCGACCGTAGTGGTACGCATTTATTCATCACCGCTGCCATCCTTGGCATGTGCTCGCAGATTTGAATGCCTGGAACAGTGGTGTTTATTGGCCGGAATTCGCCCCGGATCTCAGTTGGAGCATTCATTTTCAGATCGTACATATCTTGATGAGAAGGGGCACCAGCCAAGTAGATCATAATGACGGATTTTCGGGAGTTATTAATGCCTGCTGCAGATTCCGCTTTTAGTAAATCAATCAGCGACAATCCACCCATTCCTAAAGCACCGATCTTCAGGAAATTTCTGCGCGTGGTACCATCGCAAAGCCGATACCGGGACCCGAATATGTTAAACATTGAAAGCTCCAGTTTTGGTGGGATTTAGGAAGGAGAGATTAAGTATATTATCATTAATATTGCTTTGATGACAAATCTTTTTGGGTTATGGTTACCTAGGAACTCGCTCCGGTTAGCCGCTTCTCCGGTCCCATGAAAATGTTCTTGTTTCGGTTTGAACCGGATTCGGCAGAATAAAGTCTGTCTTTTTCAGGACAAATACTGGATGTTTTTTAACTCTTACTCCACTTGGTCATAGTTCCCGGCTATTCCAACTAATTTGATAATTCAGCTTCACTCGCAAAATGCAGCGATTCCGCGGATCAGCAATGTAAAAGGCATGGTCGTTAGCCGTTACATAGGCCGGCCTGGCCATGCCCAACTCGGGTATGTGCCGAACTTTGCCATTCACTTGGACTGGCCCCCCGTACGTCCCCACACGAAGGATGGGATTTAGATTACTGTCCAAAACCATTACGCACGAGAGATGATAAATTGGGGCGTAAGTGCGTGAGAATCCGTCGAGGTCTATTCGACACGATTTACAGACACAACCACTCCCGAATGGTGAAAGCCCAGCGTATGTCTTGAGCAAACCCTCCACTTGTATTTTTGGCTTTCGCACCCCATACCCGGTCCATTCACCCTCTTTTTGGTTGATGAGAATTCTGCCCCCTTTCGGACTGAATTTACTATGGGTTGCAGGATCGACATTAAGCTCGTTGAGATTGCTGCGGGAAAACTCCGGGATCAGGTCAAATGTTGGAGCCTTCCACCGTTGCAGGTTGAGGGGCATGTAAATACATCCTTCGTTGTCAACACGTAAGCCACCTGGTCCTGGCAGAATTCCGGGAAGAATGTCTTTCCGTTTAAGCTTACCGTCCGGACCGAAGTGATTAAGCAAAAGGGGAGTAAATCCCATTGAAGACCGCCAAGGTTCCGGTTTGAAGCCCGCTGCCTTCGCATTGATGTGCTGGAGTATGTAAACATCGCCATTTGGAGCTACGTCAAAGCCATCTCGATGAAACTTCGGCGAGTGCCAACCCGTGTAGGTAATGCGGCCATTCTTGCCCGCCGGAAAAGGCACCTCTTGTTCCTTCTCAGGGTCGAATCGCCACACATATTCCGGTTTGCCACGAGGCGCGGGCTGACAGGTTCGTCCGTAAAGCAATCCATCTGGACCAAAAGAAATTTCATCTGCAGGGGGTACTCCTACTCGTTCATGCCAGTTCGGATCTAGTTTGCCTGTCTTGGCATTGAACCTTCCCCAATTTCTGGCACGGCCACCCATTCTGCTGTTTTTCATATGAAGCCAATTGTCCTTGGGATCAACCGCAAGGTATTGGCTTGTTTGTGCTCCCCATGCCGGCCATACATCGTACTTGGCAACCTCACCAAGTTTTTCGAACAACTTCCCCCGGTCGGCGACCCGCCACAAACCCTGCCACTGATTCCATCTTCCTTCGGGTAAGCCAATCCACAGGATGGCTGGTTCAGCCGAGTCATCCAATGCGAAGGATGTGATGTATCCTTGATTTCCATCTCGGTAACCAGGAAATTCGAACGTAGCAAGGATCTTGCCTTTTGGAGATAACTTGACGATTTTTGATGGCTTCGAGGGGATCAAAGCATAGATGTCACCCGTTTTTCGGTGAACCGCGATCCGGTCGGGAGTTTCAACAGGCAGTGTGCGGAGAGGTTTCGCTTCGGGGGTGAAAACTTGAATGCGATTGTTGCCGTAGTCGGCAATGTAAACGTTCCCCGCCTTATCGACTGCAACCCCACGAGGATCGTTTAAGTGTGAATTGTCGTTCCCGGCCTTATAGGGATCGCCCACAAACAGAGGGATCTTTCCACCCCAAGGTTCGTCACCTCGTTTGTAGCCACGCTCACCCCGCCAAACCTTTGGTGTGGGATCTTTGAGGCCTATGCGCAGCACGCAGTGATAAGGTTTAGTTCGACTACGCAAAGACTCACCAGGGAGCAGGCTGGAAACGTACAAATGCTTCTCATCCTTGGCGAAAGTTAGCAAAGCTCTACCGGTAGTTCGCTGCCATGGGCCAATCTGGGAACCGACTTTAATGTCTGACCCATCGGTCTTTAATGTTCTTAAATGCATCTTCACTCTGTAACCGTTGTTTACATAAGCAAGCACGTCACCTGATGAAACGGCAACTCCCAAACCTCGTAAAATACGGTGATTTGAAGATTTTTGCTTTTTCGGAACATAAATGGGTCCCTTTGGTGTATCAACGATGGTGAATTGAGCTTGGTATGCAAATTTTTTAAGTCCACCAGGTATTGGCTGCACATAACGAAGGAATTTTCCTTCCCGCGAGAACATGCGAATCTGAATGTCCCCGCCGAGACTATCGGCAGTAAACACATAGGCATTACCCTGTTGGTCGCAAGCTACGCTGTACGGCTTTACGTGATAAGGGTTGAAGGCAAGCGTCCCACCATAACTTGGCGTCAGTCCTAGAGCTACTTGAACTTTGCACCTTTTTGGGGCTGGTTTTCCTGTATCCGTTTTGCCATCCCAAATGATGGATTGTCGAAGAGAATTCTTTTGAAAAGGAGCAGGTGCATTCTTCCCAAGGACCCCGCTAGCTAAATGCCGGACGATAATTCCCTGCTTATTCACGATGGCGACGGTAGCGTCACACTGGGTCCTAACCTCAAAAGAGATGAGATAATCACCTCCCTTCTTCTTGATGGTTGGCGGTTGCTTGAAATTGGAATCGCCGTAACTAAAAGTGCAGACAAATCCAGCGATCAACAACGAGAGCCAAAATTGAAAAGAGAATAACTTCATTTCATTTCCCCGCTAAAGAAAGCAAAGTCAAACTGTTGCGGTTTCCCATTTTGAATTTATGAGAAAATGGCCGCAAGAAATTTCTCTAAAATTCTCCACAATCTGTTTTTTTATCCCTTGGCCTCTTCCGAGGTTGGTAAACAAAGTCGGTCGGGGCGATGGGACGGCGGTCGAGGTTGGGGCCTTCCCATGCAAAGTCCGACGACGGCTTCCAGTACTTGTTTAGACGAGTAACGTCGATGGTGAAGTCGATAGCGACGAGGCCTTTTGCGAGCTTGACGTGAGCGACGCGGGGCATGGGCGAGCCAATGCGGCCGGTGCGTTCGATGATGATCTTGCCGCCGAGGGTGAGCGAGCCGTCGGTTCCGGGGCGATAGTGGAAGGTAAAAACGCCGTCGCGAGGGACTTTCAGGAAACCCTGAAAGCGGTGGACGTGGTGCAAGGGCAAGCGGTGGAGAAATTGCTGCATGTTGGTGTCGGTGAGGATCTGGGCGTCTTTTTTATCCTGGGTGTGGAGGAGGCCAGGGCGGAGTTGCGGTGGGGCCTGAGGCTGGTCGACCTCGTAAATGACGATCCTGGGGCGGAGGTCCTTGAGGGACCGGGTCGAAGCGGCGGTGTAGATCCACCAATCGGTGGCTTTGCCCTGCATCTTGCGATGGGGGTAGAAGAGCTCTTCGCAGGTTTCGCGGTCAACCCTGAGGCCGTGGTCTTCAGTGGTGTAGATGAAAGTTCGACCGTCGCGGACTTCGACGCGGTCGATTTCGAAGGCCCAGCCACCGCCGCTGTGAGGCATGGCCTTGACACGTTGTTGGCCGCGGAGCCAGTCGGCAACCTTGGGGTTGTCGGTCTTGTCAAGGCCGATCCTTTCGATGTACTGGCGGGCGCGATCCTGATACTTGCTTTTCCACTCGTTGTACTCCGTGGGGCAGAGGCCTTTGGGGATGTGTTTCATGACACCACGGTTTTTCAGGACGATCCAAGCCCCGTGGAGGTCATCGCCTGGAGGCGGGAGATCCGGACCGGTGACCTCGAAGCCGTCGACGGACCTGCCGTCCCATTTTCGTAAGCTCCGGAGGATCGAACCGCTGTACCTGCCGGTTTTATTCGCCAGTTCGACACCGGATTTCTCATCGCGCAGAATTGTGCCGCCAACCATGGCGGCGACCGGCTTGCCGTTGCGCGGCTGGGAGACGACGGCGAGGCGGGCGGCGGTCTTCAGGCCATCGCCTTTATGGTTCGCGCCATCTTCGAAGGTCAAGACGATGCGATCGATGCGGTCGGCCATGCGAACTTCCAAGACAACCGTTCCATCTTTAGAAGAAAGCCTTTTGACATTACGAATAACCGGATTGCCCATAAACGGTTCGTGGACGGCGATGAACTGCGTCTGGTTACCCTTGCTGTCGTTGCGGAGGATAAAGTGGGGCATCTGCTCGATCTCGATGAGCGGCTTTTTGCCGCGGGCGTGGCGGGGAATGTCGGTGAGCATCGCCTTCATGTTCGGCGAGCCGATGAAGTGATGCCGCGTGCCAACGGAAGGCTTGTTTGGATTTTGGTAGAGCGACTTGCCTTGTTTCCAGGGCTGTTTGACCTCGTAGGTGAGCGTGAAATCGCGGTCGGCGTTAGCAGCGCGGACGTTTGTGAAAATGCCGTAGGCGTGCTCGACACCGAGGCGGGGCTCTTTCCACTTAGCGCCCGGGTGCATGAGCGGCCGTGTACCCGGGAGCTTACGCAGGTCCAGCGACGTCCTTGCAGTGCTCGGCCACTGGTAGCTGCTGAGCAACATGTAGTCATGGATGTCACCGCCCTTTACACGGAAGACGTCCACGACGTAAGGCCGCTTGATGTCAGTCGTGACGTTAACGAGCGTGCGTTCGTAAAGTTTCGTGGTACCGGTGTAGGCGCGGGCGGCATCGACACGCACGGCAGCGATGCCGGGGATGCGCGGCTCGTAAAGCAGCGGATCACCGTCAACGAGGTGGGGCCATTGGGCGTGCTCATCGACCGCGACGGTATTGTGGAATAGGCTCGACGAATACTCGGGGCGCAGTCGGTGTTTGGGATACTGGATGTCGTCAAGGAGGTAATGTCCAAATGCGTACAACTGTAGGCCGAGGGTGTCGGTGTGCAGGTGCTTGCCTCCTTCGCCGAAGCCCATGTGGGTCTGGATCTGGTCGTTGCCTTCGCCGTCGCCGAGCACGACGTGCTTGAGGCCGTGCTTCATAACATTGACACTACTTTTGCGCGGACTGCGGTCCATGAACGTAGCGCTCGGATATCCGCCGTGGGCATCATTGAAGACAATCGCGCTGCCGTCCGGGCGACATATGTCGCGCCAGATGCCGTAGGCGTTCTTGTAGAACCGCTCGTAGGGTCCGTAGGGAAACTGCCAGTTGGTGTAGCGCTGCTCGCCCTTGGGGATCGGGTAGTTCGCCGGGTCGGAATATCCATTGAGGTCGCGCATGTGCATCATGTTGAACAGGTGGATCGCCGCGTAGCCGGGCCCTTGGAAGAATGCCCCGTCCGAGCCGAACACTTTGAACGGCGCCCGCAACTGGCAATCGATGAAGTAGCGTAGCAGTCGCGGTTGATGCAGCAGCTTTCCCGACTTGATCATTTCGCTGCCCGGGCACGCTTGCGTCCACTTGGTCCGTAACAGCCCATCGCCGAAGAGTTGAGGATTAGTGAGCTTGACGACGTTGTCGATGAACTTTTGGCGTAGGTCGCGACCGATCTGCTTTGAGACCCTTCGCATCCCCTCGCTGTTGTAGCACACATCGTAGACCATCCTCATTTGTCCTCCGCCGAGGTGTTCCGAGCCGCCGCGCCGGCCCATGCGGGTGTCATCCTGATCACGGTGCACGCCGGGAGGATAAGACTTGTAGCCGTCGCCGTAATCGTCGCACATGACCCAATGGGGGAAGACATCGCACATCGCATCGAGCATAATGCATGCCTTGTAGGCGTAGTCCTCGTCACCCGTGAGGAGGTAGCCCTGGCTGCACCTGACCATGCGGTTTTGATACCAATCCCATCTCGCGGCGTTGAGCATTCCCCGCAGAAAGAATTTCGTGCGCTTGCGGTCGGGGTGCTTCGTGTCCTCCCAGTAAGGCAACGTTACTTTTTCCTGCGCCGGGTTGAGGATGGTGATCGACTCGGTCATCGGGTACTTGGGGTTGTTAGGGTAGACCTCGCCGCAGTGAGGGCAGACGATCCTGTCGGGTTTCCGCGGGTCGAACTTCCACGAATACGAGTGCGGCAGTTGGCCTTTGCGGTTCCACTTGCGGCCTTTTTGGCATTCCCAGTTGGGGCAGCCGACGTTCATCAAACCCGTTTGCCTCGGTACGGCGGAGCGGATCTGCTGCTCGGTCATCTGCATGACGTCGAGGCGATTTTTTGCCAACTCTTGGCGGCGGACGCGTTTCAGGTCATACTCAAACACCGGGTGTTCGAAGATCGGGCTTTCGTAAGGTTTTTCGGGAGCATCGGCGGCGAACGTTCCGCCGATCGCGCCCCAAAGAACCACGAGCCACACCAATGTATTCTGTAGGTTCATTATCTGATATTTCCAAGAAGCACGTTTTTCAGGTATTTGTACGTCACTTCACGCTATCTTTCATTATGATGTTCAATTAACTTAGATTGAAAGTTTTCCCATTTCCAAAGAAAAACAGGCAAACCCTGGTTTCGACGCCTTTCAACTTCATCCTGTGCACAAGGATACCCATCTCTACTTTCGTAGCGATATTTGAATTGAAGTTCATCGTTCCAATCATTTTCTCTGCTATCGGTGATTGTATAGGTAGCCATTGACCACAACCCTCATTTGAATGAAGATCTATCTCCAATTTTTATATAAATTGATTGACAATCCGTGGCAGTGAATTCTATTTGCTTGATGGCGCTTTTCCTTGATTAATGGTAAAATAAGTACTCACAAATGAGATATTTGAACAAGGTCCCTTCGAGGCTGGATAAATGGCGGAAAATTCTCTAAAAGTGGGCAAAATAAACATTGGTACCAGACCTATTGACTCACCGCCAACCCCAACATCTGAAACTCCCTTTTGTATTGTCGTGATGGGCGATTTTTCCGGACAAGAACGCCCAGCCATTTCCGATGTCGCATCTAAACGTCTCCATCGAGTAGACCGCGACAACTTCGATGAGGTTTTGGCGGAAATGAAGGTTGTAGTTCGACTGCCATCTTCTCAAAGCGAAAGCCAAGAAACAACTATTCCCATTCGGAACAGGGAGGATTTACACCCCGATAGTTTGTATGAGAGGCTCGATCTGTTTCGTGAACTACGGGTGCTAAGAAAGAAATTGACGGATGCTATGACTTTTGAAGAAGGCTTGGCGGAATGGCAATCGCTCATGGGCGATGAGACAAATGACCGCCCTCCTGAGGAAGACCAGGTAGAAAAGCCATCTGGAGCTGAGATTTCAGACGAAAAACTTCTGGACCAAATGCTGCAAAGTTCCCAGGTTCAGTCAAGCCAAGAAAAGCAGGATTGGCAATATCACCTAAAAAAGATTGCCGCCCCTTACATCCTCCCAAATCGTGAGGACGAACAGAAAGAGGTTCTGCCGCAGGTCGATTCAATCCTAAGCATTATCCTGCGGGCAATCCTCCATGGACATCCGTTTCAGGAGATCGAATCGGCTTGGTTAAGCGTCGATTTCTTAGTCCATCGCTTGGAGTCTGATACCATACAAATATTCCTTCTGGATGTTTCCAAATCAGAAATGGTTGCTGACTTCGAAAACGACGACCTGCAAGCTTGCGGATTATACAAAGTATTAGTGGAACAAACCGGCGGAACTGCGGGTGGCCTTCCCGTTTCTCTTCTTGTTGGCAATTACGTTTTTGAACAATCCGGGGATGATGCAAGGATATAGAGCTGCATTGCAAAAAAAGCCAATTCGTCAGGGGCTCCGTTCATAGCTGGAGCAAACAGCAGCGTATTTGGTTGCCCATCCCTTAATAAAAATCTCGATCCGCGAACCTGGCAAACAGATCCGGAAAAAATCGAGAAGGCTTGGCAAAACCTTCGCCAACTTCCGGAAGCGTGTTATCTTGGCCTAGCAGGTCCGAGGTTTTTGCTGCGCTTGCCCTTTGGAAAGAACACCAGGCCAACGGAAAACTTTGCCTTTGAAGAAATGCCGGAAAACCCCGAGCATGAATCTTACCTTTGGGGAAACTCCGCTATTCTTTGTGCTTTTTTATTAGGGCAAGCATTCACAAAAAGTGGCTGGCATATGAAGCCGGGACAATTCAAAGAGGTCAACAACCTTCCTTTCCACACCTATAAGAAGGATGGAGAGACGATCGCAAAACCAACAGCGGAAGTTCCTTTGACGGACCGTGCCGTTGACACCATGCGGTCGATGGGGGTAATCCCCGTAATTTCGCCATTAAACCAGGATTTGGTCCAAGTTCTTCAGTTTTTATCCATTTCGGAAACCGCTGCTACTTTATGCGGACGTTGGAGTTGATAATTTCCAACTAAATTTGAGACATCAATACTCTCCCGACACTTAGTATTGCAACCCCTTTCGGTTTTTCCGGATTTCCAGCTCCCGTAGATTGTGGTCCCTGGAATAATTCCGAAACATAGTTTTCAATAGGTTTGCTATTCCTGATTGGAATAAATTAAAGTGCCAAAATCAGTTCGGTCGCTATACAATCTCCGAATACCTAGGATTCTTTCGATTACCTTCAAGCAAATAAAGCTATTGGTACTGTAGCATTTCCAGGAGAAACAAAATGACTCGAATCATCGTACCGGTGATGACATGGTTCCTGATGTCAACCATCACAGTGAACGCAACTGGGATTGATTCCTTAACTGCAAAGGATTCCCCTCTTTCCAAAGGTGAGGTTATCGCCTTTTTTGGAGATTCCATAACCCAAGCAGGAGCCAGGAAAGGCGGCTACTGCCGTTTAATCGGCGAAGAAATTCAGAAAGCTCATCCAAATTTAGGCGTGAAAGTCGTCTATGCGGGCATCAGTGGCCATCGGGTTCCTGATCTGCAAAAACGTGTTGACCGCGACATCCTCAAGAAGAAACCCACAGTCGTCTTCATCTACATTGGCATCAACGATGTATGGCACAGCATTCGTGGTCGAGGTACACCTAAAGATCAGTTCGATTCCGGACTGCGATCTTTGATTAAGAAGATCAAGGCCACAGGCGCGAAGATAGTGCTTTGCACCCCAAGCGTTATTGGCGAGAAGACCGACGGTTCCAACAAGCTTGATCCGATGTTGACAGAATATGCCGCCATCAGCAGCAAAGTGGCGAAGGAGACGGGGTCTACTTTGTGCGATCTGCGCACCGCGTTTCTCGACCATCTGAAGAAGCACAATCCCGATAATAAGGCACGAGCCATCCTAACCGGAGACGGCGTTCATCTCAACAAAACGGGGAATCAATTTGTAGCGAATAAGGCTGCAGAGGCAATTGCTTTGGCCTTGCGAGAGAAGTCAACCGCGACTTCCTCAAAGTCAACGAGCCTGTTTAACGGTAAGGATCTGACGGGGTGGCATGTTGATGTTCCGGCGAAAGACAAGAAGCCTGACATCCAACCGACGTTTATCGTGAGAAACGGTAAGCTGGTAAGTCTTGGTCAACCCCGCGGACATCTCATCACGGATAAGAGTTATCAGAATTATCGACTAGAGGTTGAATACAGGTTTGCCGGCAAGCCTGGCAACTGCGGTGTGTTAGTACATGCCTCAACACCCCGTGCGCTCTACAAGATGTTTCCCAAGTCGCTTGAGGTGCAGATGAATCACAAACACGCAGGTGATTTCTGGTGCATCTGCGAAGACATAACAGTGCCTGACATGGTCAAGCGTCGGGGCCCGAAAGAAAAATGGGGAGTGACTGAAGGAAAAGCGCGTCGGATTCTCAACCTAACCGATGATTCAGAGAAAAAGGTTGGAGAGTGGAACACAATGGTTATTGAGTGTCTCAATGATACGGTCAAAGTATGGGTCAACGGTGACCTTGTTAATCACGGTTTCAAATGCACTGCAAGCAAAGGGCAGATTGCCCTCCAGGCAGAGGGTTCAGAGGTTGAGTTTCGAAAATTGATGATAACAACCATCACCAAACTGAGCAGGTAAGAGAGATGGCTGCAAACATGGGCCGGGAAAGTCAAAGTACAACGGGTGGAAAGACAGGGCTGGGGTCTTGATAGATATGGCAAACTGATTTGCCAGCCATTTAAAAAATCTGCGGGTAAATCTGCTCCGGTGGCCTTTAGTACCGGAGTATCTACGCATTTTAATTTTGCAACCGCCGGTCCTACATCATATTTTTTGAATCTCTAACTAACGCCGGTGGGCCGCCACCGACGCGGGGAAGAATTATGGTAAAATGCTCCGGTCGACCAGACGTCGACCAGACCGAAGCGACTTTGAAGATTCGTGTCACAAGAGAGGAATCTCTGATACTCTGCTATGATTCATGTTCTGCAATCGAAAAACAGGGTAAATTGTTCTCGGTGAAGAACCAACCAATAAAATCTATCAAGAGACATCATTCCTGAATCCTAGATCATGTAATCTGCGTCGGGCTTTCGACCAACGGCGCTTGACGGTACTGAGCGAAACTTCCAAAAATTGGGCAGCCTCCTCCTGGGAAGTTTCATGGTAATAGAGCAAATCAAACACTTCGCGTTCTTCGGCCGGAAGATTCTCGATTTGTTCGTGCAATTCCGTCCACATTGCCAGTTGCTGTGGGTTCATTGAACTCGATTGTGTGGGGTCCTGATCGATGAGATGGTGAATGGCCTGTGGTTTGCGAACCCAGTCCTTCAAAATCCAATTGATGTGCATAGCAGAGAGCGCGAAGAATTCGCGAACGTTGTTCGGCTGGACTTTCTCCAGACTTTTCCAGAGCCGAAGGACAAGTTCGTTGACCACATCGTCCGTTTCCGTTCCCCGTGGGACATTATGAACGAATTTGGACAATAGTTGCCGGGCCCGATGTTGTAGGCGGCTACATGCTAAATCCAGTAACTGGGTCTTGGCTTCGGGATCGCCTTGTTGGAGTCTTCGAATGCAAGCCTCTAGTGCTTGCGTTGTCGTACCGTTAGGTGTGTGGCTCATTTTGTCTCCGAAGAACCGATCATTACTCGACCAACTCGCGTTTGCATTTGTACAGGGTTTGCTACGAAAGTAAAAAATTCTGAACCGATTATCCAATAGCTCACGCTTAGTATGGTGA
>CAZPPD010000014.1:0-18860 GCA_964588185.1 uncultured Alcaligenaceae bacterium
CCAACAAATCCGGCTTGTAACCATGACAACATAAGATATCCGCTTGAAGTTTTCTCAACCAGTGCGTGATTTCTTGAACGGAAAGGCGAAAGTTCGGCACATTCTGTTTTAGCTCGATGGCCCCAAACCCAAGTCGACTTGCCTCGTCCAGTAAAGCTCGACACTTCTTCTTCTCTGAGAATGAAATATATGTGGAACGGCAATTCTTCGGTAGGTGTTGTCCTAACCCAAGCATCTGGCGTTCCGGACCTCCCAGGAAAGGTGATGCCGCCAAGTGCACAATATTTAGTTTTTTTGAGGACTTAGACATATTACACCATTTACTGGTAGGCCGGGCCTCCAGGCCCGGCTAAAATCTGGCGGGCCGGGAGATTCGACCAAAATCTGACGGGCCAGAAGGACCGTCCTATAAATATCTTTGCGGGCCAGGTGGTCCGTTCTACAAATTTCGTTGCGGGCCAGGAGACCCGTGCGACAAATTCTTTGGAGCAGGAGGTGACCCGTCCTACTGTCCGCTATTGTTTAAGAACTTCACCACAGCAGTCGCCACATTGCGAACCAGCGTTTCTTCTCCGCCTAAGCTCATGGCATATTGATGTCCTCCTTCGGCAATGCGCCTACGATAGGTATCATCTTCCCATGCTTTTTGAATCGCCTGGTGTAGAATAGCAGGATCGCTCATCGGCACCAGGATCGCATTCTTCTCGTGAGTCAGGATGCCTCGTGTCGATGGACTATCACTGATGATCACGCATTTTTTGAAGGCCATGGCCATTAAGTAGGCGCTGACTCCTGAAGGACTAATGGTTTCCGGAGAGATACAAAACACCGCCAACCTGCACCTTGCAATTTTGTCCAGCCAGGATTCCAAAGATCCATCGTCGTGGACCAGTTTCACATTTTTAGGCGGAGTGACGCCTTCCAGGGAGGTGCCATGCAGTGAGGTTTCGTCCGGTGGCGGAGTAACAATTATTCCGGGATATTCTAAGCCTTCCAGAGCTGCGCAAAAGGTTCGGTAGTCGCGGCGGGAACGTCCACCTGTGAAAATATAATCTCCTTCGGGTACTTCTCGAGCTGAGATATCCGGCAGCGCGTTCACCTTGAAGGGAATATAAGAAACTCGATTCACGGGAATCTGGTAGGCTTCTTTCAGAGGTCGTCCGTCCTTCAGGTGCATCAGATAGAGGTCCACTTGCCGCAGCAGAATGCTTTTTAAGAAGGCTTTAAACTTTTCCTTCGGGGAATTCCCCGGACGTGAAAGCACGAGGTCCAGTGAAACGATTGGAGTTCGGTTGAATGGAAAAAGGATTCGAAGGATAGTTAGGAGGACCAACTCTTTCGTTGTTTGGTCCAATATTAAGGCGTCCTTGTCAAAGGATTTCAACCAAAACAGGAAGATGTTGGTTGGATTCGCTTCCACATCTAAGTATTCGTGATTGACCAGGTCCCGTTGCAAATCCAGCTTTGGAATATTGGAGAGAATTCGTGGACGGACACTTTTCAATGGTGGTTTCTTGGGCCCGGTAAGATTCTTATAGACCTTCTCGTAACTGGAAACCATCTTGTGAATGTCAAAATGAGTTTCAATTCGTTTGCGTCCAGCCTTGCCCATTTCTCGAGCTTTCGCTGGATCCTTCAGAATAGTCAGGATCGCTTTCGCTAGCTCTTCAGGAGAGGAAGGTGGAACCAGCAACCCGGTTTGGTTTTGCTCGACCACCTCCGGGTTACCGCCTACCTTCGTGGCCACCACCGGTAGCCCTCGCGCCATGGCTTCCATTAGGGTTAGGGAGAGTCCTTCAGTAACAGAGGGAAGGACTGCAAGGCTCGCTCGACTTAGCAAAGTCGGAACGTTGTCTACCTGGCCGAGTAGGTGCACATTATTTTGCAACCTCAGCGTGTGAATGAGGCCCTCCACCTCAGGCCGGCAATCTCCCTCACCGGCAATGTGCAGCCGGAAATCCGGCATTTCCTTCTGAATGATCGCTGCTGCCCGGATCAGTGTGGGAATATCTTTTTCCGGACGTAGTTGTGCAACAGTAACCACAGGACCATTTTCTTGAGGTCCGGTGTAGGCAAATTTGGAGGTGTCAATCCCATTTAGGATGGTGAGGATTTTCTTGGCCGGGATACCGTCCTGCTGCATTAAAGATGCAGTATGGTTTGCTACGGCCACAATCCGGTTGGGAAGGCGGCTCATGAGGCGGAACCACAAAGCCTCCATGGGTGAAGCAAGCAAACTCCAGCCGTGCCAGGTATGGACCACCCTTTGAACCCTTGCCAATTTGGCTGCGGGACCTGCATAGACTAACGCTTTGGTGTTGTGTGTATGGAGAACATCCGGCTGGAGCTTGCGAAAAAGGCTCGCTAACCGCAAAATCATCTGCGGCCGCAAACCTTCCGGTTCGTTCAAGGCGGTAACCGGCCAACCACACTTTTCGATTTCCGGCGCTAAATCTCCACGAGGGCCCAAGGAGATAAAATGTAATTCAACGCCTTGGGGATCGGAGTGCTTGGCAATTTCTACGAGGAGCTTTTCCATTCCCCCCACAGCCAGACCCCAGGTGACGTGGGCTATTTTTAATTGTGAGGAAGGAGTTTCGTTCGAGTTATCTTGTCTTTGTTCCGGCTTAGGTAGTTGGGAGGATACCCTGTCTTCCAGCGCAGGGGGGACCTTGCGGGCTCTGCTTCCGTTTACCAGCCTCAAATCGGTAACATCCGGATGAGTTTGGATCATCTCTCCACCTGAGTAATTCTAAGGTGCAGTCACTTCAACCGGAGGTTCTTGGCATTCTTCCGGTTCCAATTCTTCTTCGGTCCGGCCCCTCTTTAAGAAAGCATGGACTACTGACTTGGTTTGGTCCAATCCCACCAGGAAGAAAATTGTCAGGACTCCGTAGCAAAAGGCGTAGAGGGAACCGAACCCAATTAACTCCAACCAGGATTTCGGAGTGTGGTGATTGACCACCAAGCCCAGAATTACTGCCGGCAAAATGGCTACCCACAATGGCGGGAGCAATGATTTGAACAGGTATTGGGAAAAGGAAACTTCCATGAGCCGGCAACCATAGATCATTTGCACCAAGCCGCGGCAAATGGCAGCGGGAATGGCCAGAATGATTCCCACGGTGAGGATGCTGGGATACAAGGGGAGAAAAATTGCTGCTAATGTGATAACCAACAGCAGTTCCAAAAGACTCATGCAAGCCCACAACTTGTGGCGGCTCATGCCGATGACGGTGCTGTAAGTTACCCATTGCGATAGTGGTAATAATTCCCCAAGGACCAGGATGATGAGTAGGGTGGTATCAAAAGGCAACCCATCCGGATCTCCTGGGGTTGGCCGCATCCACAAGTAGAAAAAGGGGTCGCCAAGGAAAAAAAATCCTCCCAAGAAGAACAGGCCCAGTGCCATGCAGGCTTTACCGCCCCAGAGAAATAACCAGCGTTGTTTTTGGTTTTCCCCTTCGGCGTGGAATTTGGTGGCAAGGGGAGTAAGCACTCCGGTGCCCGTTATCATGATGGATTTGACATAGCCGATGAGGCGCGAAGCCGCGTTAAAGGGAACCACCTTCTTCGGGCCAAAGCGATTGCCGATGAGCAATGGGCCTAATTGAACCGATGCGACGTTGGCCAGGGACATCAGAAAACACCAAATACCAAAATCGAATAATTGCTTCGCGGCTTGTTTTCGCACATAGCGAGGGCGGATCTTCAGATTGGCATCGACTCGGAAAGAGCAAATTGACAAACATACGCCCCGGAAAAGAGTTACTCCCAAAACAATCAAAGCTAGAGTTATTAGACTTCCATCAGTTCCATCAATGAGAAGGAATGTTAGGATTGTTCGGAGAATAACCGCAGGAATATCGATTCCATTGGTCATGTCGAAACGCTGATGTGCCCAGAGTACTCCTTCCAAGGCAGTAATGGGGAAAATAATGGCCAGATTTACCCCGATGAGAATAAGTGCGATTCGGACTTCACCGGTTAAGGCAATCGGCACCTCAAACAAGCTAAAGAAAAGGTAAAGAGCTCCTACCGTGGCGAGTAGGACCAAACCGGACCCGGATAGCAATAATGCCAGCCCAGTATTAAAGATGGAATTGACACCTTCTTGGTCATGCTTAGCTTTTTGAAAAGCAATATTGCGGCCGATAGCCCCCCTTAGGCCGAGGTCTAGAAGGTCGAAGTATCCTGTTAAGGAAGCAATGAGGACCCACAGACCATAGCCGGTCTTGCCCAGTTGGTGCACCAAAAAGGGGAAGACGATAAAACCCGCGATGATGTGGGAAGCCATCCCGGCCCAATTCCACACTACATTGCGAGCAACCGTTCGTTTTATACTCATGTGTCCCGATCAGCCGAAAAATTCATTTCTGCTAGTTGTGATAACAATAGCTCATATTTAGAGCCCTGAGCGGTAATCTTGAGTGAACGGGACGTTTCTCCAGTGATCGTTAGTTCAATACGCAGGTGTTCTTTGGGCAAACAGGGTTCTACTCGATCGGCCCATTCCACGAGGGAAACCCCATTGCTTTCGAAGTATTCTTGGGATCCAAGGTCATAAAACTCATTTACTGAATGGAGTCGGTAGGCATCAAAATGGTAAATCGGCAGGCGGCCTTCATACTCCTGAATCAGGACGAAGGTGGGACTATTTACTACTTTGGCATTTGGAATTTCCAACCCTTCGGAGATGGCCCGGACCAAGAAGGTTTTTCCAGCCCCGAGTTGTCCGATCAGGGCTGCTACAGCACCGGGGAATAATGATTTCCCCAAAGTATGGCCCAGAGCGATCATTTCCTCTTGGTTTTTAATTTTCAGGATGAGGTTTGACATTGCGAGAGGACCTAATGTTGCCTCAATTAATAAGTTAAGCTGATAATAGCGAGGTGGTTTAAACTTGCTTGATTATTTGGATAAAAATTATCTACTATCAAATTTCCAGGGAAGAATCGGCTTGCTCGTTTCCTTCAAGAGGAGTAACATCAATCTATCTTTTCTTTCTCGTTGGGAGATCCCTTAACCTAACAATAATTATCCTCAATCTTTGTTCAAGATGAAGGAAGTTGGGGAGTTGTAGATTTTGCATAACCTAAGGATATCTCTGGGGAAATGGAGTATCCGTTGGTGTTCCTCTCCGAGGCCACGCCATGAAATTTTATCTGATTGTCACCAAAGGCAAAAAAGCCGGTTTTCCCATCCCAATTTCCGTAGATCTCTTCATGATAGGTTCCGGGAAAGAATGCCAACTCCGAACCAAATATGAGGGAGCACCGGAACGGCATTGCTGTCTGGTCACCCGCGACAAAAAGGTTTTCATCCGGGATTTGAACTCTGGTGAACCGGTTTTGGTGAACGGCTCTCTCCTCCCTCCTGGAGAAGAGTGGCCGCTGCACAAAAAAGACCAGCTGGAAATTGGTCCCATGGGTTTCTTGCTTCAGTTTCGTGAACATGCCTTATCAAAGCGGGATTTGGAGGAATGGGCTCTTGGCTGCTTGGACCAATCGGTTTCGCATAATTTTGAAGACCCCGACGAATTCATCAGCACCGAAAGAGAAACTAAAGCCGATACCGCATCCCAAGCGGCAGCCGCGATCTTGGGGAGATTGGCAGCGATCCGAGGCGAAGTCCATGGCCGCTTGCGGGTGGGCCGCGAAGGCACTGTCACGGTAATCCGGTTTAATGACAGATACCTGGTCGAAGAGGCGGAAATCAGCCTGATCAACAAGGAATTGCACGATCATCTCAATAAGTCCAACCTGCGGGTTTTATTGGATTTCAAGAATGTCAAACGCATGTCCTCGGCGGCGGTCCATATGATTGATGAGCTTTGTTCCTGGCTGAAGCCATGGGGCAGTTCTCTGGCTTTGTGCCGGGTTCGGCCTGAATTGCAGGATATTTTAAAGCGCTTAACTATGCATAATAAGATCCCTCATTTCGCCGACAAAGACCAAGCCCTAAAGGCAAAGTGGTGAGAACCTCTGAAAAATCCGAAACCACTTTTCAATCAAATGCATCTACTTTAAAGTAATGGTAATCCCATTTTAAGAAGTTAACTTTTATTCCTTGATCATTTCTTTGATGAAAGTGAAAACCCATTTCGGTGAAGCAAATGAAAAAATATTTCGTTTTCTTGTCCGTTCCTTTTGCGGCATTAGTCTTCTCCATTCCAACTTATGGTCAGCAGGTATATTCGCAAGCGGATTTAGAGGCGATGGAGCGACAATCCCGGACCACGTTTAATGAGTTGCGTTACGGTTCCAAGCAACCGGGACCTCAAGATCAAAAAGCCATCGAAAAGATGGCCAAGTATTTTACTTTTTTCATGACGATCCGCTCCCGTCAGGAAGGTCCGCCCGGTTTTCTGCAGAAGATTCGGGATAATCTGAGCCGCGATATAACCATCTCCCTCCGTCCGGACAAGAAAGCGGTGACGGCCAAATTCCGAGAACTTTTCGCCAAGGAGATGACGAAAAACCTTTATGAAGTCGTCAGTATGGATTTTAAGCGAAACAAATTGTCCGTCATTAATGGGGCCCAGTTACTTCCGATTGTGGCTCGGCTTGGGCAAAAGGAGTTCGGAAACCTCCTCCTCAAACTGACCCAGAAAGATCAACATGATATTATTCGCTTGTTCGCCTTCAAAGCACAGCAAGAACATTTCAAACATAAACCGCCGGAGATCAATCAGTTTTTGGAGAATAGCGAACGGAAATATGAGATTTCCCAAGTCAATCCGATGATTGAATACATCCTGACTCCGCCAAAAGGATTGGCCGAGATGTCTTCAGAAGAAAAAGCCGCCTATCAATATATCCGCAAAGAAGCCATTGGAGCTCTCGCCGGGGCCAAGTTTCCCGCCATGGTTTTTCTCCCGCCCATGGACACCAAGATGATAGAAAGCCCGGTGGCCTACGCACTGTTGCGAGTCCTCACCAATGGAAAAGATAAGCTATCCCCGCCCCCGAGCCTTGCCGAAAAGATTGAAGCCGCTATCGGACTTTGTAATCTTCAAGCAGAGGAGCTTCCCCGTTATAACCCGGATATTGCGATTTGTTTGATTGGCAATACGCTGATAGAGTTTGCTGAAGAATATCGAAAAGACCGGGGACTCTTTCTGACGGGAAGAAAAGTAACGCTTCCCCCCAAGTTGCCTTGGAGGGGTTATTCCAAGCTTTTGGACGAAGCCTTGGCCAATCTGGAAAAGAATACTCCCAGGTCCGCGAAGACCGCCAAGCTTCTTCCTCGGGTGGTACAGACAGCCAAGTCCAGTATCCTCAACCTGACTCAAGGGGCCGGATATCCGCAGATTGAATCGCCGGCACTGCTGCGAAATCGGCTAAAGGAATTGCCTTCTCCGGACCCGGTTGTTTATAAGGATTCCAATTACAAGATCGACGTCCAATGGCCGCCGTTTTAGGAATTCAACGCGGCAGGAATCGCTGTGAGTTTTGAAACCGCTGAATGGCGAGGTTTCGCTGTTGAATTTGTATTTGGTAGAGTTGCCAATTGCGTAACTCTATTGCTCGCCTTTGCTGGAAATACAACGCCTCCTGTTGTTTTCGCTGCATATCCAATATTGCTGCTTTTGCTTGGCGACGCTGTTTTTCCTCAAAGCCCGGAACGGGAGGAAGACTAAGGTCAATTCGGAGCTGAATCTTCATTAGCTCGTACAATCGTTTCCTTTTAATTTCCGCCAATTTCTTGGTTAATCTCTCCCGATCTTTTTGCATCTCCACGGTAGGATTTGCATTGATGGACTTATCCAGGAGAACTCCCCCCATTGTGACAACCGGTTGTCCGGTTACAAAGCTGCTGTGCACAAGGGTTCCCGCAACAAAGATCTGCCGCCGTTGGAGGAAATCAAGGTCTGCAAGATTTGTCTTTTCAGGTTCGCTTGCGGAAACAGAGGAGAAAATACCCCAAAAAGCAACGGCGAGGATAATCATTCTGGTCATCGGAACATCCCAAGTGGAAGTAGAGATGGAGATTCATGCCTTAAATTTGGATTATATCAGCTTATATCAGCTTCCATTCTGGAAGTTCCATTTTATACCGAAACTAACCGATCTGGTTTGCCTTTCTAATGGCCAAAGGCAGGATTCCTCCCCTACTCGCTTGGTTCGAAACCAAGGAGCCTGATATTATATCCGGCTGAGGAATCGGAAATTCAATAATCTCCAACTGGATAAAAGCATGCCTCAACCCACAGTACCAAAAAATCAACTTGGCCAAACCGGGCTATACGTTTCCCGCATGGGGCTCGGTTTAGCCGCGTTAGGTCGCCCGGGATACATCAATCTCGGTCACAAACAAGACATAGGCGGGAACTACGAAGTGGCTGCCATGGAAGCGAACACCCACCAGGTTTTGGATGCAGCATGGAAGAGTGGCATCCAATACTTTGATGCCGCCCGCTCGTATGGAAGAGCCGAGGAGTTTCTGGGAAGCTGGATAACCAAGAAGAATTTCTCTCCTGAGGATCACGTAGTCGGTTCCAAGTGGGGATACACCTACACTGCCTGTTGGCAAGTGAAAGCAGAAAAGCATGAAGTAAAGGAACATTCCTTAGAAGTCCTTTCCCGACAATTTCGAGAATCAAAAACGCATTTGGGAGATTACCTCAAGCTTTACCAGATCCATTCGGCAACTCTGGAGAGCCGAGTCCTTAACAACAAGGACGTCCTGGGGGAGTTGGCCAAGAAAAAGTCCGAGGGTCTGAAGATCGGCCTCTCCTTGAGTGGGCCGGCCCAAGGAGAAACCCTCCGCCAAGCATTAGCAGTAAGGATAGATGGAGCACTCCTGTTTGATTGCGTCCAGGCAACCTGGAACTTATTGGAGCGATCGGCGGAGAGTATTCTTCAGGAAGCCCACGATGCAGGATTGGGAATCATCATCAAAGAAGCCTTGGCCAATGGTCGATTAACGGACCGCAACGAGGATCCAGATTTTGCTCCTTCCAAACAGATCTTGCAAACCAGCGCCGAAAATTTAGAAGTGACCATTGATGCATTGGCTTTGGCAGCCGTTACCCGTCGGCCTTGGGTTCATGTGGTGCTTAGTGGTGCCGCCGCCCCGGAGCACCTAGGAGATAACCTCAGATGCTTTGAGGTAGATTGGACCAACCGGTTGGAAGAAGATCTCGCAACCTTACAGGAAGAAGCAGAAGATTATTGGAGAAAAAGAAGTGCTCTAACTTGGAATTGAAGCAGCCTAACAACTGGCAGCAAGAATTAGGCAAATCAGCTGGAATGCACTGATACAATTGAATTTAGGATTGCACTGAGGGCGATTGCGGCAACCCCACCCTCCATTTTAGAACTACCATTATTTTGCTGGTATTTACTCATTATTTGATGATTATTCTGATAATTTTTGCAAAACTGAAAATTTGATTCTTGATGGATAGGTCGAGATAAATACTATTATTTACAATCCTGTCTATAGGATTTGGGCGGTTGCGTTTGCAAGGTTCACTCCATTATCAACCTTCCTACAAAATCTCCAATCCCAAGATGTAATAAAATGTGTTGATTTTTTCTTGACAACTATTTTCTGCATCTTTACTGTATTAAAGTCCTTTCTAAAAGGGTTTTCTTTGATAGCAAAGATAATTTTCACAAATCTTCTTAGTTTTCATCCCGGAACCGTGAAGCGGAAGCCCGATTTCTTTAGGAACTTTAAGGACTTAATCCGTTTTCTATAATCGGCGTTTTTTTCGTTTTTTTCTATTATGAAAGGGTTTTGTAATGGTTGCACGATCTTCTAAGCGACAAGGTTTTACCTTGATCGAACTATTGGTGGTGATTGCCATCATCGCCATCCTGATCGGTCTGCTCCTGCCGGCTGTTCAGAAGGTTCGTGAAGCGGCTGCTCGTACCCAAGACCGAAGTGCCATTCGGCAAATCGTTCTTGCTACGCACAGCTATCACGACGTATTTAAGCGATTTCCTCCTGCTTGGGGTAATCAACCGACTTTCGGAATCAGCTTCACACAAGTATCCTTTTTCACACATATCTTAAACTATGTGGAACAAGGTCCTCTTTTCGAAGTGGTAGAAAATACTGGCGGCCACAACGCCACTACTCAGGGAGCAAAGATTCCGGTTTATAACTCCTCTTCCGACTCCACGGCTACGACCTATGCCGGAGTTGCCAACTACATTTGTAACGGGCGGGTATTCGGCAACAAACAAAAAGCATCCGCTGGGGATATTGCCGGGGGCTTGTCTTCCTTGGCTGCCGATAGTAATGCTGCCATGCGTACCTTCAACCAAGACGGTACTTCGAACACCGTAATCATTGCCAGCGGTTATTCCGAATGCGGAACCACCCAATCCACTTATTGGGCTATTCCCGGAACCTCCTGTGCTTATTTTGGCGGTAAAGTTTCTGTCCGTTTCCAGATTGCTCCAGATGCAGCTGCTTGTGACCCCGAATTAGCTCAAAGCTACTTTAGTGGTAGTATGCAAGTAGGTTTGGCCGATGGCTCCGGCCGTGACGTGGCTCCTGGGATTGATGTTGGAACTTGGGCTCGTGCTCTCGCACCCAATGACAATCTGGTGAATGGTCCTGATTGGGACTAATTTCACTTTCCAATAATTCGAACCGAAAATCCCTTCGTTAGGCATTCCTGACGAAGGGTTTTTCGTTGTATAATCCGGTAAAGTCGGCATTTTTTGGCACGTCATACTCCTCATACACCGGAAGGCCCAACCATGCGAATACCCTTCATTTTCTCTTTCGCCGTTTTCTTTTTCCTTAATCCCCTTATTGCTCGTTGCGAAACTTTAGACCGGGAATCACAACTCAAGGTCAACAAAGCCATCGACAAAGGAGTTAAATACCTGCGGGAAATTCAATCCGAAGATGGAACCTGGAATCATTATCGCAAGCTGGGGGCTACGGCCTTGGCAGCCTGGACTCTCCTGGAATCCGAAGTCCCACCCACCGACCCCGCCATTCAAAAAGCGGCGAAATACATCCGCAAGCAAAGCCTGGTTTGTGACTACAACTATGAGATATGCCTTGCTCTAATCTTTCTTTCCAAACTGGGGGATCCTCAGGATATTCCTTTAATTGAATCCATGGCATTCAGATTGTTGAAGTCTCAGAATAAGTTAGGCGGCTGGGGTTATAACCTTTATAGGCCCTCCGCATCGGAAAAAACGCGGTTAACCCAAATCATAAATAACCGAAAGCCAACAAAGCCACTGGGGATTAAAAGCGGAATTACTCAGAATTCGGCGGAACTCTCCCCAGAAATCCGCAAGAATTTAATCAACTTCTTTCAACGGCCTCCAGCCAAGTGGTCTCACCCGGGAGACAATTCCAATACCCAGTTTTCGATGTTGGCCCTGTGGGTATCGCGTCGTTACGGTATTCCGGTTGACCGGGCGATCGTGGATGTAGCTCATCGATTTCGCATCAGCCAATTGCCGGATGGTTCCTGGACTTATCAATATTCTCCTCCCGGAAAACCCAATCTCTATCACAACACCCCGGCGATGACCGCTTGCGGTTTGATAGGTCTAGCTTTGGGTCATGGCGTCAATCCTCAGGGAGAGAAAACTCTATTGGAAAAGAATCCGCAGGTACAAGCCGGCTTGGCGAAGCTCGCCAAGTTCTTGGAAAAAGACGACCTGGAAAGCGAGTTTCATAAGAAAAGATATTACTTTTTGTGGACGATGGAACGAATGGCCGTCATCTATGGCATGAAGAAAATCGGCGATGTTGATTGGTACCGCTGGGGGGTGGACTTGCTATTGAAACATCAATCCGATGATGGTTCCTGGCGGGGGGAATATGAGAAAGCCGGTTGTGATACTTGTTTTTCCTTGCTGTTCTTGAAGCGGGTAAACCTGGCCGAAGACCTGACCAAAAAAATCAAAGGCGGGCGAATTCCGGTCTTTATCCCCGACAAGAAAAAGAAGAAGAAAGCTGGGCGTATCCCAATCTTGGAAGACCCCAAGAAAAAAACCAACAAAAAGTCCAAGATCCCTCTGATCAAGCCGGATTCAAAAAAGAAGGGTGATGCGAAAAAGAAAGATGGAGCGAAACCGAAGCCTAAAATTCCTCTGATTGAGGGAAAGGAATATTTTCCATTTCTCGGGGGGCATCCTAAACTTTTCTGCCAGGAGGTACTCCGTCTAACGAGAGAAAGTCGCAGGAAAGTATAGTTGGAATCTTCGAACCGCTTTGGATTTGGCTCGACAGCGAAAAGTCCTTCAGCTCTCGGGTTTCATTTCCTGATACTGTTGAAAACGCTTCACTGCCAAAGCCATAGCGGGGAGTAGATCTGCTTGTTTGATTGGTTTGACAAGATAGCACATGACATGATCAGAAACCGCACGTTCGATGGTTTCAGCATCATTGTGAGCGGAAACCAATATGACGGGTGCCTGAACTTCTTGGTAAATAATTTCCGCAGCCTCGATACCATCCATTTCAGGCATTTTAATATCCGAAATCACCAAATCCGGTTTGTGCTCCCGGCATAATTCCACTAATTCGGTTCCGTTTTTTCCCGCAGCAATTACTTTATGTCCCAGTCGAGGAAGGATCTTTTGAAAATATTGACGAATATCGGGTTCATCATCAGCGACCACAATCCGCAATCCGGTTTTCATAGCTCATCTCGCGGCAAAGTAATTATAATCTCCGCCCCGGGGCTTTCACTTTCCCCGACCGCGATCTGCCCTTGATGGGCTTCTATGATTCTTTTAGCAATTGCCATTCCCAAACCGGTGCCTTTTGATTTTGTCGTAAAGAAAGGGTTGAAAATTTGCTGTCGCTGTTTGATATCCAGACCGGGGCCATTGTCTTGAAAGGTGATTTTTAATGCCGGATTCCCCTCTAATGTTGTGCTCTCGCAGTGCACTTGAATGGAAACCGGATCTTTGCAAGCAGAGAGGGAATTCTCAAAAATATTGCGGAATACTTGCTCAATGCGAAAATTATCAACCTGGCAGGTAAGTCTATTGCCATTAAGGCTTTCGCTTAATTCCACATTCCGGTTTTTCCACCAGCTTTCTAAATTTTTCCACGCTTGCCGCCAAATTCCGGAAATATCCCATTCATCCCGCTCCAATTTGAGGGGGGCGGCGTAACCGCGAACGTCGTCATACAACTGGCGAAGATGATCCTGAGCTTTTTGGATCCGTTGAATTAACTCCAGGGCCTCCGGTACATCTTCTACCTCCAAGGACAACATTTCTAAGCATGCTTGACTGCGGGCCAAGGCATTGCCGCTTTCGTGGGCTAAGCCGGTGACCATTTGCCCAATGGCTGCCAAACGTTCTGCTTGCAGGGCTCGTTCTTGGCTTTCTTTAAAGGCAGTAATGTCGTGCCCGATTACCATTAAAGCCGCTCCTCCCTCATATTCGGGTAGACACTGGGCATTCCACATCATCCAACGCTGATGACCATCCCGGCAGTTCACAAGATTCTCATTCCCCGAAGTGGGCTTGCCGGCAAAAGCTTCTTTTACTTTCCCCTCAACCTCCTGCGAATTCTCGGATGGCACTAACAGAGGAATATAATCCTTCCCCAACACTTCGACCGCCGGGTAGCCGGTGATCTGTTCCGCTCCGGGGCTGAAGTAACATATAGAATGATCCGGCCGCAGAATCACAATCAAACAACGGGCCGCTTCCACCAAGGTCTGAAAAGTCGCTTCACTCCGCTTGCGAACCCGCAAGAGATTTTCTTCCTGATAAGCGTCTTCGATGATGGCCAAGTCCAAATCAAGGAGCTTATTCAAGGACCGGACAGTAGCAGCAAAATCCTCCAGTTTTCCCGTCCAGTTGTCTTGGAGTGTTTGGCACATACCACTCCGCAGGCGGGAAAGAGCGACATTGGTGTAAACCTGGTCCAAGCCGATCTCAACATGCCGCCAACCGACTTTCCAGCGATGATAAACGTAATCGGCGTCATAGTTGCAAGAGACAAGATCCTGTAACCAGGTCAGCAACGTCTGTTTCAACCGGTTAATCTGCTTCGGTCCCCCTTTTACTACTTTGGCTGCTTCGGGGTGTCGTTGAATTTCGTCATAAAAATCTTCCACCAACTTCGGGAAGGAGTGTTGCAAAATATCACGGGCTGATTTAATCCTGAGGATATCATCCTTGTTCCAATTCACATACTTCTGCAGTTCTTGGTACCGTTTAAACAATTGGCTCATTTTCTTGTTCATGAGAAGGAAATTTCCTGAGAAGCAATATTCAAGTACTTTTCGCGAAATCTATTTTCATTATATAAAAGGCAAGATTAGATTGTTTTTCTGCCAATCAATAGAAATGGTACCAAAGCATTTTTAGGATTGTAAATGCAGTCGCAGGATGAGGATGGCAATGATATTGAGTCAACTTTCATGGCTTTTGGCAGCAGCGAAAATTATTCTTTTGGTTCTGGTGGGAATTTTAATCGGCCTTGCTGCCTACACCTTCAATTATGCCGAAGGCGATTCTTATTTTAGTAAAGACCCAAAAGCATGCATGAATTGCCATATCATGCGGAGCCATTTCGATAGTTGGCAAAAGGCCAGCCACCACGCGGCCGCCAATTGTGTGGATTGCCATATGCCCAAGGACTTTGTTCCCAAGTATGTTGCTAAAGCAGAAAACGGCTTTTGGCATTCGGTTCGCTTTACCCTCCAGGATTTTCACGAGCCAATCCAAATCACTCCCAAGAATGCGAAAATACTGCAGAACAATTGTATCGATTGTCATCAGGACCTGGTGGGCGATATTGTGCACAACGGATATTTGAACGACCAGTCCAAGACCATGGATTGCGTCCATTGCCATGCGGAAGTGGGCCATGGCCCGCGGAAGTAAGATCATTGATTTGAGGGACCTTCTGACATGAGTGAAATGGAAAACAAACCCAAAAAGAGTTGGGGCAGCCTTTTTCTTTATATCGGCACCATTGTAGTCGTTGCGGGCATAACCTGGTTTGTTACGGCTTTGTTGTTAAATATCCAGGACCGCAAACAAGAGGCGCAACAACACTACTTTGAAATTGTGGAACTGGATGAAAACACGGTTGACCCGGCTACCTGGGGTAAGAACTTTCCCCAGCAATATGATGGTTATAAGCGAACCGTGGATACCGAGTTGACGCGGCATGGGGGCAGCGAGGCGATAAATAAGTTGGAACAGAATCCCTTTCTCAAGCGGCTATACGCGGGCTATTTGTTCAGCGTTGATTTCCGCGAAGAACGCGGCCATGCCTATATGCTGCAAGACCAGGATGAAACCGAGCGAGTGAAAAAAGGGAAACAGCCCGGTGCTTGTCTCCATTGTCATGCCTCAGTCATTCCGGCTTACCGGAAAGTAGGGGATGGCGATGTTATGAAAGGCTTCGCCGAGGTGTGCGCTATGCCTTGGGAAAAGGCCCGAGAGTTGGTCAGCCACCCGGTAACTTGTCTTGATTGCCATGATCCTGAATCTATGCGTCTTCGCGTAACGCGTCCGGCATTTCTCAACGGCATCAAGGCTTTGGCCGAGAGCGATTATCCGCTTCCCCATTTCGCCAGCATCGAACGATGGCGGAAAGATAAAAATCCAAAAGAATATGACGTCAACAAGCTGGCAACGCGGCAAGAAATGCGAACCTTTGTGTGCGGCCAATGCCATGTGGAATATTACTTCGCCAAGGGAACAAAGGTGTTGACCTATCCTTGGTCCAATGGATTGAAGATGGAACAGATCGAAGAGTACTATGACGAGATTGATTTTAAAGACTGGACCCACAAGGAAACCGGGGCACCTTCCCTGAAAGCCCAGCATCCGGAGTTCGAATTATGGAATCAGGGAATTCATGCCCGCAGCGGCGTTTCCTGCTCCGATTGCCATATGCCTTACAAACGTCTTGGGGCAATCAAAATCAGCGACCACCACATCCGCAGCCCGCTTCTGAATATTAATCGTGCTTGCCAGACCTGCCACCACTATCCGGAAGCGGAAATCAAGGATCGTGCCGAATCCATTCAAGATCGCACCAAAGCATTGCAAATGCGGGCGCAGAAAGCATTGGCAGGATTGTTGGATGCCTACAAAACCGCCGAAGAAAAAGGAATGGATCCGGAAGTTTTGCAAAAGGCGCAACAATTCCAACGCAAAGCCAGCTGGCGCTTGGACTTTGTAGTGTCGGAAAACTCCCTGGGTTTCCATGCTGCCCAAGAGGCAGCCAGGATTTTAGCGGAAGCGATTGATTATGCCAGGCAAGGGGAATTGCTCATCAGAAAGGGAGAGGAATAAGCAATAGTGGGCGGATAGTTGGATTAGTCCCCAGTACCGGTATCTATGTTGAACGTTTCTTGAACCAACTTGTTTTCCTGGGATTCATGGTGACGCAACAGGTCCATCCAGGAGTGGATTTTCTCGGTCAACTCCTGGGTGACCGAATCGGCACTATTGCAAGAATCCAGAATGTCCTCCAAGTTTTGGCTTAGCTGGCCGTGTTCTTCGAGCAAGTGGTCAACCGTTCGTTTCATTTGCGGTTTACGGCTCAAGACCATGGCCATGTAGCCGCCATCTTCTTCGAATTCAAAATGTTCCAGCACTTCCGCTCGCACCTCCTCCAATTCCGCTTTCAGCTGGGGTAATTCTAGATTGTCGTTTCCGGCAACGACAGCATTGAGTTTCTTCAAATGCCCCATCAGTTCTCGATGAACTTGTAGTAAATCGTGAGTTTCATTCATTGGTTCTTCCTCCGGTATCCCAAGGGCCAACACATTAGTTAAACTTTCTCCTTCCACAAAACAGTGGTTCCATTCAGCAATACTTCCACGTCGCTCGCAAATAAACAGTCCCCTTCACATTCGGGGATACCATCCGGGTCGCTTGCCTCGTTTTCATTTGATACCTGCGGTTTCTTTCCTTTACTCAGGCAATAAGGGCAATCGATGACGTTAATTTGGAAGGTGGTGCCGCCAATCGAAAGAATATCGTCATTCTTGATTTCGATTGCGGATTGATTGTCAGTTGATTCCGGGTTTTTCTCGCAGGAGGAAAGAGGAATGCCATTAACAAACGTCCCGTTGGTGCTTCCCAGATCGGTGACCCAAAGTTTGGGCGGGTCAATGTCCAGTCGGCAGTGATGGCGAGAAATGGGCCGATCCTTACTATAGCCGGATAAATGCACTTCACAATCGGATGCCCGGCCAACCACACATTTTGTTTTTTGCCGGAAACAATAGCGAACGCGATTGTGCGGTCCGGTTATTACTGTAAGTTTCACCGCCTTAGACATCGTATCCTCCCGTTTAATGGTCCTGGCCGACTTTATTTCTGCCTGTCACCCCGTCCCGGCAAAACCTTTCAGCAATGGAAATAGGTAATTTATTTCTTGTATGGAAAATTACATTATTCGCGGTCTGCCCAACCGGAGCATAGTGAAAAACACTTGGGTTCGCTCCGAATTGTTGCGGGCAGCCGGGAAAAAGGCTGGAAACGGCAACCAAGTTGTCAGGAGCCAATAGAGCATCTTCTTGTTGAAATCGATTCGAAGTTGAAGCCCGTTCGATTTCTTCTTCAGACCACACACTGTTCGTCACTTTTTCGACTAGGGCACAATCGCTGTCTAAGGCTTTTCTGAGGATGTCGATTTCTTTTCTCATCTCCAGATCCTCCCGATGGTTGGTTGTGATTTCCAGGTTTGTTCTTTTGCAATTGTCGTGCCCCAACCTGGATTCTCCTCAGAATTTGCAAATACTCTGGTTGCACGGGTTTTATTGGCAATAAGGGGGCAAGGTGATGGAAATTTCAGTGAACCCGAACCCATAACCGCACATTTAGTGAGTCAGATTGTCACAGAAGTGGGTGACAAGATTGGTGAGGTGCCTACCAGAGCATAGTGTTCGAGTGACCGCTCAGAGTTCTTAATCTGAAGAGAAGTCCGTCCTTCAACTGAAGAGAAATTAGTCCTTCAACTGAAGTCCGTCCTTCAACTGAAGAGAAGTCCGTCCTTCAACTGAAGAGAAATTAGTCCCTGCCCTGCCCTGAAAGGGCAATAACAAAAACAGCCCAGGCAGAGCGAAGCGTCGCCCTGGGTTCAGAAAACTAAAAGGGCTTAGCCAGACTTCTCAGCTTCTTTTGGAGGAGTGAGTTTTAATCCAGCCGTTTCTCCGCTCAGAATGGGGAGGGCAATCTTTAAAGCAGCCGTATAAACCAACAAACCAAAGGCCCAGATTCCGGCGGTAATTTTCCATTCACTTAGGCTGGGACCATATTCCACAATCTCGTGAAGAGTGCTTGGAATAAATCCGGGAACAACCAAGCCCATTCCTTTTTCAATCCATATGCCTGCAAATGCCATTACACAAGCCGTAATCATCAGCCATTTGGTTTTAGAGATATCCGGTTTAAGGAACAGGAGGGTGGATAGGACAATTAATAGGACTGAAATCCAAATCCAGGGCACCAAGGCGTTCGCTCCGTGCAATCCGAAGAACAAATAAGTAGCCGAACCGGAATGAGCCCCACCGGTATAAAAAGCGGTAAATAGTTCCGACACCAACATCAACAGATTAATGAGGATGGAAACTCTAACAATGTTGACCAGTGTGCGGATAGGCCCTTCTGAAATGGAGACTTTACACCGCCAGTTTAAGAACAGCATGGTAACAATGATAAACGCAGGACCGGAGACAAATGCCGAAGCCAGAAATCGGGGTGCCAGAAGGGCAGAGTTCCAAAAAGGTCTACCGCCAAGGCCGCAGTAAAGAAAGGCCGTCACGGTATGAATACTGATCGCCCAGACAATTGAAAGAAACACAAACGGTATGTACCACTTGGGATTGGGTTCTTTTCCCAAGAAACGCATGTATAGCATATAGCCGCAAATGTGAAGAT